>DATINB010000067.1:0-3670 GCA_035474775.1 Luteimonas sp. | reverse complement strand
GCGCCGCGGCTGCAGGCCGCGGGATTCCGCCAGGCCCGCGTGCACCTGCGGATCGACGCCACCGAGGAATTTCGCCAGCTGCTCGGCGCCCAGGGCACGGCGCCGGCCGCGGTGCCGGAGGCGCTGCTCGACTGATCCCGTGCCGGCACGCGCCGGCCCGATCCCATCCGCTGCAAGGAGCCACCGCCATGGCCATCGACGTCAATGCCCTGCTCGCCCCGATCCGCGACGACGCCCCCAGTGGCGACGACGCCAGCTTCTCGGACCTGTTCGACCGCATCCGCGACGCACGCCGCGCCGACGACACGTCGCTGTCGCAGGGCGACTGGCAGTCCGAACTGAAGACCGCCGACTGGCGGCTGGCGCTGGAGCTCTCCAGCGACGCGCTCCTGCGGGTCAGCAAGGACCTGCAGGCGGCGGCGTGGTTCGCCGAGGCGCTGATCGCGCGCCACGGGCTGGAGGGCGCGCGCGACGGCTTCACGGTGATCGCCGGGCTGGTCGAGCGCTACTGGGACACCGTGCATCCGCTGGCGGAGGACGGCGACCTGGAGGAGCGCGCCGGCCGCCTGGCCTGGTTCGACACCAACGCCGCGGCCGCGCTGCGGCGCATGCCGCTCAACGACGACCCGGCGGCGCCGGTGACCCTCAACGACTGGCAGGGCTCGCGCGAGGTGGACAACCTCGGGCGGCAGAACGCCGAGGCCTACCAGGCGGCGCTCGCGGAAGGCCGGCAGACCGGCGAAAGCGTGGATGCGCGGCTGCGGGCAACCGCCGACGACGCCCTGCGCACCGCCGTGGTGTCGAGCGCGGCGGCGCAGGCCGCCTTCGTGCACATGAAATCCGCGGTCGACGCGCGCTTCGGCCGCGAGGCCCCGGGCTTCTCCGCGCTCGACGACACGCTGAAGCGGGTCCAGCAGGTGCTGCAGACCACGGCCAAGGCCAAGGGGCTGCTGGAACCCGCGGCCGCGGCCGCGGTGATGGACGAGGCCCCGGCGGGCACCTCCGTGGCGGCGGGTGCCCCCGCGGCGGCGCGCGCGGCCGTTGGCGGTGCCGCGCTCGACCTGTCCGGCAATGGCCAGGCGTCGAAGCAGGCGGCGCTGAAGGCGCTGGGCGAAATCGCCGAATACTTCCGCCGCAACGAGCCGCACAGCCCGGTGTCGTCGTTGCTGGACCAGGCCGTGCGCTGGGCCGACCTGTCACTCGCCGACTTCCTGGCCGAGGTGGTCCGCGACGACAGCACGCTCGATGCGATCCGCGCCCGCGTCGGGCTGGCGCGTTGAGGCGACGCGCAGCCGCGGTGGCGCCGAACGGCATATGCCCTCGGCTGGCCGTCCGGCGGATTTCTGCGCGCCGCGCACGTTCCTAGACTGCGCCGCACATCGGTTGGCTCTGCGCCCGCCGTCCACCAACCAGCGACCGCACGGCGGGAGGCAGCATGGCCAAGAAGGAAAGTACGCAGCACAAGCTCGATCGGGTGCGCGCCCCGCGCGTGCAGCTCACCTACGACGTCGAGGTGGGCGATGCGATCGAGAAGAAGGAGCTGCCGTTCGTCGCCGGCGTGGTCGGTGACTTCACCGGCAAGAGCGAAGAGCCGCTGCCGAAGCTGAAGGACCGCAAGTTCGTCAACATCGACAAGGACAACTTCGACGACGTGCTCAAGGGCATGAAGCCACGCGTGGCCGGCCAGGTCACCAACACGCTGGCCGGCGACGGCTCCAAGATGGGCGTCGACCTGACCTTCTCGAGCCTCGCCGACTTCGACCCCGAGCGCGTGGTCAACAAGGTCGAACCGCTGCGCAAGTTGCTGGAGGCGCGCCAGAAGCTGGCCGACCTGCGCAACAAGGCCGCCGGCAACGACCGCTTCGAGGACCTGCTCAACGAAGTGCTGCAGAACACCGACACGATCACGCGGCTCAGCCGCGAGGTCGGCGGCAGGTCCACCGAGTAAGCCGCGCGCCGGCACCCCGTGCCGGCGCCGCTCCATCCACGCGACGCAAGCGAGCCCATCATGGCCCACACCGAAACCCAGGCGGCGACCGCCGCCGACGCCCCCGCCGCCGAATCCGGCGGCCTGCTCGACGAGATCCTCGACCAGTCGCGGATCGCGCGCACCGATTCCGAGCGCGGCCGCGCCCGCGACCTGATGACCGAGCTCGTGCAGCAGGTCACCGAAGGCGCGCTGGTGGTCTCCAGCGACGCGATCACCGCGCTCGACGCGCGCATCGCCGAACTCGACCGGCTGCTCTCCGAGCAGCTGTCGGCGATCATGCACATGCCGGACTTCCAGCGCATGGAAGCCAGCTGGCGCGGCCTCAAGTACCTGGTCGACAACTCCGAGACCAGCACCACGCTCAAGATCAAGGTGTTCAACGCCACCAAGAAGGAGCTGGTCAAGGACTTCCGCAACGCCGCCGACTTCGACCAGTCCGCGCTGTTCAAGAAGATCTACGAGGAAGAGTACGGCACCTTCGGCGGTGCGCCGTTCGCCACCCTGATCGGCGACTTCGAGTTCGGCCGCCACCCGGAGGACATGTACCTGGTCGAGGAGATCTCGCACGTGGCCGCCGCGGCGCACGCGCCGTTCCTGTCGGCGGCGTCGCCGGAACTGCTCGGCTTCGAGAGCTTCACCGAGCTGTCCGGCCCGCGCGACCTGGCCAAGATCTTCGACACCGTCGAATACGCGAAGTGGAAGAGCTTCCGGGCCTCCGAGGACTCGCGCTACGTGGGCCTGACCATGCCGCACGTGCTGGGCCGGCTGCCCTACGGGCCGGACACCTCGCCGGTGGAGGCCTTCAACTACATCGAGACCGTGAGCGGCCGCGAGCACGACCGCTACCTGTGGGTCAACGCCGCTTATGCGCTCGGCAGCCGCATCACCGACGCGTTCGCCAAGTACGGCTGGACGGCGGCGATCCGCGGCGTGGAGGGCGGTGGCCTGGTCGAGGGCCTGCCCACGCACACCTTCGCCACCGACGACGGCGAGGTGGCGCTGAAGTGCCCCACCGAGCTCGCCATCACCGACCGCCGCGAGAAGGAGCTCGCCGACCTCGGCCTGATCCCGCTGGTGCACTGCAAGAACACCGACTACGCGGCGTTCTTCTCCACCCAGTCGACGCAGAAGCAGAAGGAATACAACACCGACGCCGCCAACGCCAACGCGCGGCTGTCGTCGCAGCTGCAGTACATCTTCGCGGTGTCGCGCGTGGCGCATTACCTGAAGTCGATGATGCGCGACAAGATCGGCAGCTTCGCGTCGAAGTCGAGCGTGGAGACCTACCTCAACACCTGGATCGCGCAGTACGTGCTGCTCGACGACAACGCCTCCCAGGAGCGCAAGGCGCAGTTCCCGCTGCGCGAGGCGCGCGTCGAGGTGGCGGAAGTGCCCGGCAAGCCCGGTGCGTACCGCTCGGTCGCGTTCCTGCGCCCGCACTACCAGCTCGACGAGCTCAGCGTGTCGCTGCGCCTGGTCGCCGAACTGCCGAAGTCCGCCCGCTGAGGCGGGTGGCGCCTGCGCGTCGCCCCGCCAGACCTGCATCGCGCCGGCATCGACGCCGGCGCCACACACCCGGCCACCGCGCGGGCGGCGAACTCAGCCGCCCCGCAACCCGCCACCATCCAAGGAGAACCACCATGGCATTCGACGCGTTCATCAAGATCGACGGGATCCCCG
>DATINB010000066.1:0-3944 GCA_035474775.1 Luteimonas sp. | reverse complement strand
GACGGCAAGCCAGACGGCCTGACGGTGGACGACCAGGGCTGTCTATGGGTCGCCCTTTGGGACGCCTGGCAGATCGCGCGCTTTTCACCGGAAGGGCAACTCATGCAGCGCATGCGTGTGCCGGTTCCTCGACCCACGAGTTGCTGCTTCGGCGGCGATAACCTGGACACGCTGTATGTCACGAGTGCCTCATTGCGGCTCAGTGAAGCACAACTCGCAACGGCGCCGCTGTCGGGATCGCTTTTCTCGATTCAGCTGAAAGATGCGCGCGGCTTACCCGAAGCCGCCTTCGAAGGTTGACGCGTCGCCGGAGAGGGCTCAATGCCTGAGCCGCGGATCAAATCGAATAGACCCCTATCGGCCACAACCGCACAGCGCCTGCTCCCGCAATGCCTCCGGGGCGATCAACTGCGGAGTCTGCGAACCGGCCCGCGGATCGTGCAATTTCTCCACCATCGGCGCCAGGTACTGGAACGCCTCTGACAGCGACACCCGGCCATCGCCGTTGCGGTCGGCCGCCGGCTTGAGGGCTTCCATCAGGGCATAGGTGAACAGGCCGTGCCCGCCTTCGTCGTATTCCTGCGAGGGCTCGTCACCCTTGGCCGCGACCATGAAGGCGAAGTTGGACGCCGCAGAACGCTTGCGCAGCGTATGGGTGTCGAGCGTCCCTTCGATCTTCTGGGCATGGCAGGTGTCGACGATCAGCATCCGCCGGCCCGCGGTCATGCGCAGCGCCTCGAAGAACACCGTCCAGCTCAGAAGGGTCGGGGCTTCGCCGCTCACGTTGGTCCCCTTGACCACGCCCACCACGTCCTGGTAACTGCTATCGCGGTTGAGGAAGAAGTAGTTGCCGGCCTTGTCGCTGAAGCCGTGCGAGGCCAGGAACACCACCACCGTGTCGTCGGGCCCGGCCTCCTGCAATTGCAGCAGCGCCTTGCGGATCTCCGCCTGGTCGGGTTTTGTGTCGGTGAAGTCATTCAGCAGCACCGTCTTCACTTCACGGAACAGGCCGCCGGAAGACGTTTCCAGAGCCTTCGAAAACGCCTGCGCATCCTGTGCGGCATAGGCCAGGTCGGGCAAGGCGCGCTTGCGCCGCTCGGGAATGTTGACAAACTCGTTGATGCCGACCGCGAGCACGATCAGGCGACCACGCGCGGCCGGCCGTTTCGGCACCGCAGCAGGCAGCTCGGCATAGGTCTCGACCAGCCCCAGCGACTGGCCCTGGTCGACCTCGATCCGGATGTCGTTCTCGGCCCGGTCGCTCTCGACCACCAGTGTGCGCTCGAAGCGCATGCGCTCGCCGCCGCCCAGGGAGCGCTGCGCGCTCGGCGTGACCGGAATGCCGTTCAGGTAAACCGCCAGCTGTGCCATCGGCAGCGAGCGCGCTTGTCCGACCACCTGCAGCGAGATCTCGACCCGGCCGCTGGCGTTCAGGCGCGTGCGGGTCTCCCGCACGGCGAGGCGCGCCGGCGCGATGCGTTCGAGTTCCGCGGCCAAGGCGCTTTCGGACGTGCCGGCCACGCGCTGCTGCTGCGACAGCGGCGACGAGGACGGTGCATCGAGCGCGCTGCGCAGCAGGTCCGGCCGGTAGAACACCCGCTCGAACTGCACGGCACGGTAGAAATCGGGCTCGCGATCGAGCCCCCGGTTCAAGTGCCAGCCCACATACTGGTCCCCCTCCTCCGACGAGGCGTAGTAGCCGTCCGGCCGCCACAGAACCCAGTCGCGGCCGTTGTTGTGCGCGAACAGTGCCAGCACCTCGCCGCCGTCGGATTGGCGCAGCCAGCGCGCGGTGCCGTCGGCCAGCGTGATGACCACCAGCGCGCCATTCGCACTGGCGTTCACGCCGCGCAACTCGCTGCTGAAGTTCTGCCGCCAGGCTGGCTGGCCCGAGCGGTCGAGCTTGATCAGGTACCAGGACGTGCCGACGAACAGCGCGTTGCCGTCGTGCGCCATTGCGTGCGCGGTGACACGGTCGCCTTCATGGATCGGGAGTGGCTTGCCGTTGACCTTTGGCGCTGCGGTGGCCGGCGCGAAGCCCTCCACGGCGAAGCGCCCGTCGGGGCGCAGCGGCGGCAGCAAGCGCGCGTCGATCGGCGGCTGCTCGAGCATCGGAACGGAGAAGGCCCGGGCCTGGGCGCCTGCGCGTGCCGTCGGCATGGAGAGGATCTGCGCATCGGCGCTCAGCAGCAGCGCCGCTGCGCTCTCGCGTGTGTCGGCAATCACCGTACCGACGGTCCGCAGCATGCTTCCGCGGGCATCGAGCAGCGCCAACGATGGCGTGCTGGTCGCAAACAGCAGCGTGCCGTCCGGCAGCGGCAGCATGTTCGTGAAGCGCTGGTTGCCGACCGGCAGTGTCTGCATCGCGCCGAGCCCCCCGCCGTCGAAACGATAGAGCGGCGTCGGCCCCGTGCCGCCGTGCGCGCCGTTGAGGAACAGCGCATTGCCGTCACGCGACCAGGCGACGCAGCACAGCCCCGTTTGCCGCGCGTCCGGTACCTGGCGCAACACGGCCAGGTCGAGCGACGGCACCTTCAGCAGCATTGCCACGGGTTTGTCGATCACGCCCAGCGCAAGCAGCTTGCCATCGGGTGAGAAGCGCACGCCGCCGATCAGCCGGGAGACGCCGATCGACTGGCGCGCCACCAGCGCATGGCCCGCGTCGTACAGCCGCACCGAACCGTCGCCGGCACTTGCGGCCAGCATGCCCTGCGCCGAGTAGTGCAGGAAGCTGACCGAGTCCTGGTACTCCGCATCGCGGGCGACCGCTTTCCAGGTCGTTGTGTCCAGTACCTGAACGCCCTGCGAGCCCGCCTGGCCCACCGCCAGAAAGCGGCCATCGGGCGACCAGTCGAGCGCGCTGATGAGGTCCTTGAAACCGCCGATGCGCCGCGTCATCTGGCCCGTGACGCTGTCGTAGAGGTAGATCGACGTGGTC
Source organism: Luteimonas sp. (assembly GCA_035474775.1). Taxonomy (GTDB): domain Bacteria; phylum Pseudomonadota; class Gammaproteobacteria; order Xanthomonadales; family Xanthomonadaceae; genus Luteimonas. The sequence goes on along the minus strand of DATINB010000066.1, from coordinate 1,006 downwards.
TCTTCCCACGTCTTGCCGGTCCAGCCACCCACCGCGACTGTGCGGCCGTCGGGGCTGATCGCCAGGCCGACGGGCAAGCCTTCGACCGAACCCTCCTGGGGAAGCCGCAGCACGCGGATGAGCCGCAGCGAGGGAAGCTGCCAGATACGCACCGTGCGGTCGCTGCTGAGAGTGACGACCCGGTTGCGCGGCGCGTCGGCGCGGATCTGGCCGATCGCCGCGGTGTGCATGGTGGCGTCGACGCGAAACTGGGGGACGCTGCTCGGCACTGCCGCCTGGCTCGCCGGCGCGGCCCCGAAGACCATCAGCGCCGCGATCCATCGGGCGCAGCGCGGTCTCACTGGCATGCTGCGCCGCTGCTGCCGGGGCCCGCGATCGAATCGCGATCGGCGGAGGTGAAGGACGGGGATACCGCGCCGAGCACGTAGCTCGTGCGGAACACGGGCGGTGGCGCGCCGCGCAGGGCCGACATGGAACCGCCATCGGCTTCGTCGGCACGGGCGCGGCCCGCGACGATGCGGTCATTGCCGCTGCCGCATCCCGCGCCTGCCGGACGTTCGGTCGCGTCGCGCGCCAACGCATTGGCCGCAACAAGAACGTTGGGGTCGACGCCCGTGGCATCGGGGGCGGTGGTGACGACGGTGCCGCCGACACCACCGGTTCCCGTCACGCCGCCGGTACCCGTCCCGCCGGTTCCGGTTCCGCCGGTACCCGTCCCACCGGTTCCGCCGCCGCCCGTGCCGGTTCCCGGTCGGGTGGGGATCGCGGCCGCGAGAACCTGCTGGTTCAGCGTGGTGCCACCGCCACCTATGGGCGCAAAGCCCGAGGGATTGGACGACGAGTTGAAGCTGAAAGTACCGCCTGAGGGGAGGATGGTGCCCGAATCGGGCACCGACGAGCTGGCACCCACGCCCTCCCGGCTCAGGGCGCCCGGGAACATGGTGATCTGGATCGGCAGTGCGCTCACGGTCGGCGTGGCGCTGGTGACCGGCGTGGTGACCAGTGC
>DATINB010000065.1:0-6241 GCA_035474775.1 Luteimonas sp. | reverse complement strand
TGCGCCGCGCGCGGGTTGCAGGCCAGCGCATCGTCGAAGTGCACGTGCGCATCGACCAGGTCCGCGATGCCGGTGCTGTCGCCGCGCGCGCGTGCCAGCGCCCACAGGGCCTGCAACGCGGCGCCGAACGCCGCGCCCTCGACATCGCGCGGCACGCGCACCGGCAGCCCGAACACATCCGCGACCATCTGCCGCCACGCGCCGCTGCCCGCCCCGCCGCCGGTCAACACGATGTGGTCGAAGCGCATGCCGGCCGACGCGAACGCCTCGTATCCATGCTTCAGCGCGTAGGTCGCGCCTTCCATCGCCGCGCGGTAGAAGTTGGCCGCACTGGCGTTGTGCGGCGTCAGGCCGCCGAGTGCGCCACGGGCGAGCGGCAGGTCCGGCGTGCGCTCGCCGTTGAGGAACGGCAGCAGCGTGAGTCCACCGGCGCCCGGCTCCGTGGCGCCGATATGGCGGTCGCCATCGCGGCTGTCGAAGCCGAACAGCCTGGCCATCGTCTCGGTGGCCACCGTGCAGTTCATGGTGCAGACCAGCGGCAGCCAGCCACCCGAGGACGAGCAGAACGCCGCCCACCGGCCCTCCGGATCCACCGCCGGCGTGTCCGCGTATGCGAACAGCGTGCCCGACGTGCCCAGGCTCATCACCAGCCGGCCGGGACGCACGCAACCGGTGCCGATGGCCGCCATCATGTTGTCGCCGCCGCCGGCCGCCACCACCACATCCGCCGGCAGGCCGAGTTGTTCCGCGCGGTCGGCCCTGATCGGGAAGGTGCGATCACTGTCGACCAGCGGCGGCAGGCACTCGGCCAGGTCGCGGTCGGCATCGGTGGCGTGCAGCATGTCGGACGACCAGCGCCGCGTGCGCACGTCCAGCCACCCGGTGCCGGACGCATCGCCGGCCTCGCAGAACGCCTCGCCGGTCAGCCAGTGGTTGAGGTAATCGTGCGGCAGCAGGATGGTCGCCAGCCGGCGATAGGCCTCCGGCCGGTGCTTGCGCGTCCAGGGCAGCTTGGACGCCGTGTAACCGGCCAGGATCGGGTTGCCGGCGAGCGCGATGACGCGCGCCACGCCGCCGGCCGCCGCGGTGATCTCCTCGCATTCCAGCGTGCTGCTGGTGTCGCACCAGAGCTTCGCCGGGGCCAGCACGGCGCCATTGGCGTCCAGCGGCACGAAGCCGTGCTGCTGCCCGGAGACGGCGATCGCCCTGACCCGGCGGCGCACGTCGCCATCGATGCCGGCGAAGCACTGGCGGATGGCCTGGGTCCATGCATCGGGGTGCTGCTCGCGGGAGCCGTCCGCGCCGCTGGTCAACTCGAGCGCGGCGCTCCTGGAGGCGACCACCTGCCCGGCTTCGCCGTCGTAGACGACCACCTTGACGCTCTGCGTGCCCGCGTCGATCCCGACGGTGTAGGTCATCGAACCTGCCCTGCCCCAGAAATAGTTAGCGCTACCATTCCGCCCCGAAAAAAAAGGCCGCGCGGATGTCCGGGCCTTTCCTGCCACCGCGGCGGAGTCCGCTGCGCGTCGCCGCACTGTACCCAGCGTCTCCGGGAAAAGCCTGCTGCAGCGCGGAAAACGCGGCGGATCAACGATTTGCGCCGGGGCTGCGGGCTGCGGGCACGGCGGCCGCTCAGCGCACGAGGTCGATGAAACTGTTGATGGAGAGCCGGCCGGTGGTCGGATCGGCGGGCGGCACGCGGCGGTTGTCGATGCGCCCCGAGTGCAGCGCGTTGCGGCGGTAGACGATCAACCGGTTGTACACGCCGTCGACCTGGCCGATGCGCCGGAAGGCCGCGGTGTCGCCATCGATGTAGCCCTCGCCTGCCGCACCCTCCCGTGCGCTGTCCTCGCGCAGGCACGCGAAGTAGTCCGCATGGCGCCCGGCGTCGATGGACTCGAACCCGGTGCGCACGTGCCGGTAGAACGCCGTGCCGCCCCAGTCGCCGCGGAACAGGTAGTGCACGGTGGCGAGGCCTTCGGGGCCGACCGAATCGAAGTGCGGGATGCGCTGCAGGAACTGCAGCCTTGCCGGTGCCTGCGTGACCAGCGAGTAGTGGCACATGGGAAAGGCGAAGCGCCCCGGCGCCAGCCCGAAGTGCGGGCCCAGCAGCGGACCCAGGGTGTCCTCCAGGAACTGCCGGTAGGACAGCGGCGCCGGCGCCCGCAGGCCGGGGAACATCGACGCCGGCGCGGCGAAGGGTGCGTTGCCCGCCTTGCGCACCAGGCGGTCGGGGTCCGACACCAGGTCGTCGATGACCAGCAACGGCGCCGCTTCCGCGCCGATGCTGCGCGTGTTGATCCGCATCCTCGCGTGGGGCCGCAGCTGCATGGCCGTGGGCTAGCGCGGCACCGGCCGCGTGCCCCAGACCTCGGCGCCGGCCTTGCAGTAGGCTTCGATGAAGGCCTGCTGCGAGGGCATCTGCCCCGCCGCGCGGTCGATCGGCTCGCGGATCGACTGCAGCAGCGTGCGCAGGTCGTCGTCGGCGAGCGCGGCCGCGATCGGATGCGGCGGCCCGGGGCGGATACCCTGCCCCAGCAGCACGTGCGTCCACGAATCGAGCCGGAACAGCTCGTCCGCGCCCTGCCAGGCGTGCGCGCGCTCGCGCCATGCACGCAGGCGGATGTCGAGCGAATCGGGCAGCGCCATCTCGCGGCAGGCCTGCCACAGCGGCTCGTCGCGCTGGGTGGCGTGGTAATGGAGGATGACGAAGTCGCGCACGTGCTCCATCTCGGCGCGGCTGACCTCGTTGTACCGTTCGACCAGCGCGGGCGCCATGCCGTCGAACGGAAACAGCTGCACCAGCCGCACCACGGCGCTGATGGCCAGGTGGATGCTGGTCGATTCCAGCGGCTCGATGAAGCCGCTGGCGAGACCCAGCGACACCACGTTGCCATTCCAGGCCTTCAGTCGCCGGCCGGTGCGGAACGGCACCAGCCACGGCTCGCGGATCGGCGGCGCCCCGACGTCGGTGAGCAGCTTGGCGCGCGCCTCGTCGTCGGACATGTGCCGGCTGGAGAACACCAGGCCACAGCCGACACGATGCTGCAGCGGGATGTGCCAGCGCCAACCCGCCTCGTGCGCGATGGCGCGCGTGTACGGCACCGGCGGGCCGACCGCTTCGGTCTGCACCGCCACCGCGCGGTCGCAGGGCAGCCACTGGTTCCAGTCCTCGTAGCCGGTGTGCAGCGTCTGCTCGATCAGCAGGCCGCGGAAGCCGGTGCAGTCGATGAACAGGTCGCCTTCCAGCACCTGCCCGTCCTCCAGCACCAGCGCCTGCACGAAGCCGCTGTCCGGATGCTGGCGGACCTCGCGGATCTTGCCTTCCACGCGCTTCAGTCCATGGCGCTCGGCGATGCCGCGCAGGAATCTGGCGTACAGGCCGGCATCGAAGTGGTACGCGTAGTTGACCTTGGGCGCGGTCTGCAACGAGAACCGGTCGTCGCGCGATGCCACCGTTTCCAGGCAGAAGTCGCCGAACTCCGACTGCATGCCGCGGCGCTGGCTGTCCATCCAGAAGTGATGGAACGGCGCGGCCCACGTGCCCTGCCCGGTGATGCCGAACGGATGGATGTAGCGGTCGCCGGGACGCCGCCAATGCTCGAAGGAGATCGACAGCTTGAAGGTGCCGGCGACCGCGCGCAGGAACGCCTGCTCGTCGATCTGCAGGAAGCGGTGGAAGGTGCGGATCGGCGGGACCGTGGATTCGCCGACCCCCACCGTGCCGATCTGTTCCGACTCGACCAGGGTGATCTCGAGCCGCTCGCGGAACTGGTGTGCGAGCGCACAGGCCGCAAGCCAGCCCGCGGTCCCGCCGCCGGCGATCACCACCTTGCGCACCGGGCCCAGCGGGGTCGCTGTCGTATCCAAGCGGTTCTCCAGGTCGTCTAGCGGTTGAGCCGTGCGATCAGCATCGCGCGGATGCGTCGAGCGCGGGTTTCGTCGATGGGGCCCAGCAGGTCGCGCGCGGGCTCGGGGAGGTGCTCGCCCGCGCGGCCGGCCGCGCCGAAGACGTAGTAGTCGAAGACCTGCGCCCAGGCACGCTTGTCACGCTCCGGCAGGTCGCGCAGCGTCCAGATGGCATGCTGCAGCGCCAGCAGCGGCGACGACAGGTACGCGGGTGAACTGCGCCACCAGTAGTTCACCAGCACGTTGAACGGTTCGAGGCTGCGCACGTGGTGCCACCACATGCCGGGGATGAACACCGCGTCGCCCGGCTCCAGCACCGCCGTCCGGGCCGTGGCCAGCGCGTCGCGGAAACGCGGGTAGCGCGCGAAGTCCGGCGCGTCGAAGTCGACCACGCTCACCACCTGCCCGCCCGGCGTGGGCTCCAGCGGACCGGGGTAGAGGTTGTCGATCTGGTCCGGCGGAAACAGCGTGAACTGCCGCCGCCCGACGCTGCACACCGCCAGGTTGTCGGGCGTGTCGAAATGGCAGGACGCGACCACCCGGTTGCCGATCCAGATGCTGGGCGGCGCCTGGATGCCGTGCCCGGCAAGGCGCAGGTCGTTCTCGGCCTCGAAGCCGGGCAAGGCGGCGGCGACCGGCAACGACGCCATGTACAGGGTCGGCGGGCGCGCGTCGTGCAGGTGGGCGGCGATCGATTCGAGCACCGCGTCGATGCTGCCGCGCCGGACCTCGAAGTTGAGTGCCGTGAACCCCGCGTCGTAGAACGGACGGCCACCGATCTCCGGCGCGCCATGCGAATACTGCACCGGCCTGCCGGCCTCGAACCGTCGCAGGTACGCCATCGCCGCGGGCATGGATTCGAGGCCTGCGCGTACCAGGCCCCAGTCGCGTGCGACGCCCTGGAGCACGACCGGCTCGCCGCCGGCGAGCAGATCCTCCAGGGGCAGCGCACTGGCGGCGGAGACCTGCAGGGTCCGCATGCGCGCCAGGCCCCCGTCCGTCGCCATCAGCGCACCTGGCCGGCCGTGGTCGCGTCGGCGGCACGCAGCCGGCGCTGCTTCTCGGCCATCAGCCGGCGCATGTTGTGCAGCGACGCCAGCATCAGATAGGCGCCCTCCAGGTAGCCGTCGCGGTTGAGGCGTGCCAGTGCCGTGCCATCCAGCGCCGCCAGTGCCTCCCGGTCGATCGCGTGCAGGCCGCTCACGGTGACGCGATGGCGCTCGTCCAGCGCCACGTCGAGCGCCATGGGCTGGATCAGGCCCAACGCGTCGAACGCCGCGAACATGGCGCCGCCGAACGCGTTGCCGTCATGGATGCCGCGGAGCACGCCCGCCACGTGGTCCAGATAGGGACTGTTGCCGCCCTGTGGAAGGAACACCGGCTCGCCGTCGCCCGTGGCGATGCGCGGATGGTCGAGATCGACGTGCAACACCGGCTCGCGCCGCCGCTCGCCATCGACGAGCTGCTCCTGGAAACCGATCAGGAACGGGCCCTTGGCCGCGGCCCCGGGCAGGTAGCTGGCGTTCCAGCGACCCTCGACGAGGAACAGGTTCTCGTGCTGCTCGAAGCCCAGCAGGGCAACCGATTGCCACGCGCCCGCGGCATCCCTGCGCAGGAAGATCGGGTACTCGCGCTGCAGCTCGGCGTACTCGCTCGGGAACGCGGGCAGCATGCCGACGTCGTCGCCGAACTGCGCGCCGAATCCCCTGGCCACGCGCAGCTCGCGGTGGGCGACGTTGTTGAGCAGTTCGATTCGGGCCACGTGCTCTCCGCGATGCAGCGACTGGGGAACGGCCAGGGAATGGTAGCGCCGTCGCCCGCCGGGGCACGCGGCACGCAGGTGCCGCGTCCAGAAAAAAGGAACCGCTGCCTGCGCAACGGTTCCCGGGGAGCACGCGCGGGGGGAGGGTCGCGGCGGTCAGAACTTGTAGCGCACGCCCACCATGTAGCGCGGGCTCTGGTCGACCATGCGCATCACCAGCTGGTCGGTCCGTGCATGCCAGCGCACGTCCTCGCCGGTCAGGTTGATGGCCTCGACGCCGAACGACCAGTGCTCGTCGAGCGCGTAGTTCACGCTCAGGTCCCACTGCTCGTACGCTTCCACGTAGTACGGATTGCGGCTGGCGCCCTGGTTGGCGAGGATCAGGTACTCGTCGCGCCAGTTGTAGGCGAGGCGCACCGACCAGCCGAAGTTCTCGTACATGAACATGGCATTGGCGGTGTCGCTGAGCCCGGTCAGCGAGAACTGGTCGACGCCCGGATCGCCGCCGTTGTCGTAGCCGACGTCGCCCCTGACCAGCGTGTAGTTGGCGAAGATGCCGAACCCGCTGTC
>DATINB010000064.1:0-7973 GCA_035474775.1 Luteimonas sp. | reverse complement strand
ACGCGAACTGCTGCAGCGGCTGGGTGGCTGAGCGTGCCGCCATGACGCCGCCGGAGGCCACGATCGACATGTCCACGTCCCCCTGGCGCGTCGCCCGCGCGATTCCGGTGATCCTGCTGGCCATCGCCGGCGCAGGGCTGGCCGGCTGCGGGACCAGTTCCGTGGTCCGAGAGCGCGGTGGCGACGCACCGGCGCGCGTGTCCACGCCCAGGCCGGGCCAGTCGGTCACGGTGCAGCGCGGCGACACGCTGTACCGCATCGCCACCCGCAACGGCATCAGTGCGCTCGACCTGTCCATGTGGAACGGGATCGGTGCGCCGTACACGATCTATCCGGGCCAGCGCCTGCGGCTGTACCCGTCGGGCGGTGGACGCGGCGGCGTGCCGGCCGCGCGGACGCCGCAGCGGCCCATGGCGTCGGCGAGTGGCCGGGCGGTGCGACCGACGCAGGCGCCGCCGCAACCCACCGGTCCGGCACCTGCGGTCAGCAGCGTGCGCTGGGCATGGCCCGCGGACGGCCAGCTGGTGCAGCGCTTCGTGCCGGGCGAGCCGACCAAGCAGGGGGTCGACATCGGCGGCAGCGCCGGCCAGGCCGTGCGTGCCGCGGGCAACGGCGTGGTGGTGTACTCAGGCTCCGGGCTGGTCGGCTACGGCGAGCTGATCATCGTCAAGCACGACGAGCAGTGGCTGTCCGCCTACGGTCACAACCGCAAGCGGCTGGTCAACGAGGGCCAGCGGGTGACGGCCGGGCAGCAGGTCGCCGAAATGGGTCGCACCGGTGCCGCGCGCGACATGCTGCACTTCGAGATCCGCTACAACGGCAAACCCGTCGACCCGCTGCAGTATCTGCCGCGGCGCTAGCGCGGGCGCGTTGCACGCGGGCCGGCTCGCCCTCGCGGGCCGCCAGGCGCAGGTCAGGCCCCGGTGTCCGCCGCCGGTGCGATCACGAAGCCGACCACGACGTTGCGGCCTTCGTTGGCCAGCACGTTGAAGGTCCGCGCAGCGGCGGCATTGGTCATCGCCTCGAGCCCGACCCCGCGCGCCAGGCAGGCCGCGAGCGTGGCGGCCGGCACGAAGGCCTGCGCGGCGCCGGTGCCGATCACGATCAGTTCCGGCGCCAGCGCCAGCAGCGGCAGCAGGTCGTCGGGTTGCAGCGTGCGCGCGTCAGTGACGGGCCAGTGCTCGACCAGCGTGCGTGGCGACACGATGAAGCTCGACGTCAGCCGCACGTCGTTGACCAGCGCAACGCCCCCGTCGGCGCCACGCAGGACGTAGTCGTAATCGGGGACTTCCAGGCTGAACTGCATGCGCGTTGTCCTCGACCAGCGCCGGGCCGTGCCGCGTCAGGCCCGGGGCAGCACGATCTGGCGCTTGTCCCGGCTCGGCCGGTAGAGCACCGCGACATGGCCGATGCGCTGGACCAGCGCCGCGCCGGAGCGGGCGACCAGGCCGGCAATGGCGGCGTCCCGGGCTTCGCGGTCTTCGGCGGTGATCCTGACCTTGATCAACTCATGGTGTTCGAGCGCCAGGTCGACTTCCGCCGCGACCGGATCGGTCAGCCCCTTGCCCCCGACCTGCAACATCGCCTTCAGGCCGTGCGCCTGCCCTCGCAGGAATCGTGACTGGGCGGACGTCAGTACCAGGGACATGGGGTCGGGCAGGCGAGGCGGGCCGGCAGGGTATCATGGCCACCCGCAACGCCCTGATTTACCGACACTTCGTCGGGGCTGCACCCGCTGGATCCTGGCGTCCCCATGGCCACCCGCAGCAAGAGCAGCCAACGCTGGCTGAAGGAACATTTCGCCGACCCCTACGTGAAGAAGGCGCAGGCCGAAGGCCTGCGTTCGCGTGCCGCCTACAAGCTGGAGGAGATCGTCGAGCGCGGCCAGCTGCTCCGGCCCGGCATGGTGGTTGTGGACCTGGGCGCGGCGCCCGGTGGCTGGTCGCAGTGGGTGCGCCAGGCCCTGGGCGAGGGAGGACGCGTCATCGCACTGGACATCCTGGAGATGCCGTCACTGGCCGGCGTGGAGTTCCTTCATGGCGATTTCAGGGAGCCTGTGGTCCTCTCGGCGCTCGAGGACATGCTCGGCGGCAATCCGGTCGACCTTGTCCTGTCCGACATGGCCCCCAATAAGAGTGGAGTCGATGCCGTCGACCAGCCGCGCGGAATGTATCTCGCGGAGCTGGCGATGGAGTTCGCCGACGGCCACCTGAAGCCGGGTGGTGCCTTGCTGATCAAGCTGTTCCAGGGCGTCGGCTTCGACGATTACGTGCGGGAGTTGCGCCGGCGCTATGCGCGCGTGGCGATCCGCAAGCCGGCCGCTTCGCGCAAGCGTTCACCCGAGGTGTACGCGCTGGCACAGGGCAAGCGGGTGGAGATGAAGTAAGGTGGTCGCGCGTTTTTCCGGTGGTTTGTCGGTGGTTTCTGGAGCTTCGAATGAATGACCTGGTCAAGAACGTGATGCTCTGGGTGGTCGTCGCCGTCGTGTTGATGGTGGTGTTCCAGAGCTTCAGCCCGAAGACCGCCGCCAGCCAGGACGTGATCTATTCGCAGTTCATGTCCGACGTGCGTAGCGACCGCATCAAGTCGGTCGACATCGCCGGCGACGAGCGCGCCATCACCTTCGTGCGCAAGGACGGCAGCCCCGGCAGCACCACGGCGCCGCGCCGCGACGAGAAGCTGGTCGACGACCTGATCAACCACAACGTGGAGATCAAGCAGGCGCCGCCGGAGTCGGGCATCACCATCTGGTCGCTGCTGCTGAATTTCCTGCCGGTGCTGCTGATCATCGGCTTCTGGTTCTTCATGATGCGGCAGATGCAGCAGGGCGGCAGCAAGGGCGCGATGTCCTTCGGCCGCTCGCGCGCCAAGCTGCTCAACGAGGACCAGACCAAGGTCACCTTCGGCGACGTCGCCGGCTGCGACGAGGCCAAGGAAGAGGTCTCTGAGCTGGTCGAATTCCTGCGCGACCCGACCAAGTTCCAGAAGCTGGGCGGCAAGATCCCGCGCGGCGTGCTGATGGTCGGCCCGCCCGGCACCGGCAAGACGCTGCTGGCCAAGGCCATCGCTGGCGAGGCCAAGGTGCCGTTCTTCTCGATCTCCGGTTCCGACTTCGTCGAGATGTTCGTCGGCGTCGGCGCGAGCCGCGTGCGCGACATGTTCGAGCAGGCCAAGAAGCACGCGCCGTGCATCATCTTCATCGACGAGATCGACGCCGTCGGCCGCCACCGTGGTGCCGGCCTGGGCGGCGGGCATGACGAGCGCGAGCAGACCCTCAACCAGCTGCTGGTCGAGATGGACGGGTTCGAGGGCGGCGAGGGCGTGATCGTGGTCGCCGCGACCAACCGTCCGGACGTGCTCGACCCCGCGCTGCTGCGCCCGGGCCGTTTCGACCGCCAGGTGGTGGTGGGCCTGCCGGACGTGCGCGGCCGCGAGCAGATCCTCAAGGTGCACATGCGCAAGGTGCCGCTGGCCGACGACGTGGTGCCGATGACCATCGCGCGTGGCACCCCCGGATTCTCGGGCGCCGACCTCGCCAACCTGGTCAACGAGGCGGCGCTGTTCGCCGCCCGCGGCAACGGCCGCGAGGTGCGCATGGAGCACTTCGACAAGGCCCGCGACAAGATCATGATGGGCACCGAGAACCGTTCGATGGCGATGAGCGAGCAGGAGAAGACGCTCACCGCCTACCACGAGGCCGGCCACGCCATCGTCGGCCGCCTGGTGCCCGAGCACGACCCGGTCTACAAGGTCACCATCATCCCGCGTGGCCGCGCGCTGGGCGTCACGATGTACCTGCCCGAGGGCGACAAGTACAGCTACAACAAGGTCGCCATCGAATCCCAGCTGTGCTCGCTGTACGGCGGCCGCGTCGCCGAGGAACTGATCTTCGGCGCCGACAAGGTCACCACCGGTGCGTCCAATGACATCGAGCGCGCCACCAAGATGGCCCGCAACATGGTCACCAAGTGGGGCCTGTCCGACGAACTCGGCCCGATCGCCTATGGCGAGGAGGACGACGAGGTGTTCCTCGGCCGCTCGGTCACCCAGCACAAGAGCGTTTCGGACGACACCGCGCGCAAGATCGACGAGGTGGTACGCACCATCCTCGACCGCGCCTACGGCAAGACCACCAGCATCCTGGGTTCAAACCTGGACAAGCTGCACACCATGGCCAAGTTGCTGCTGGAATACGAGACCATCGACGTGCCGATGATCGATGCGGTGATGGAAAACCGGCAATCGCCGCCGCCGATGGGCTGGAGCCCGGGTGGCCCGGCGCGCGAGGAAGCCAAGCCCTTCACCATCGGCGGACCCGCGCCGCAGACCTGATCGCGGTTGCCACCCGATCGACGAAAGGCCAGAGTCCGCTCTGGCCTTTTTTCTTGCCTGGACTCCTGGATGTTCGATACCACCGCACAGCTCGACTGCGCCGGGCGCGCCATCCGGCTGGACCGTGCGCGGGTGATGGGCATCGTCAACGTCACCCCCGATTCGTTTTCCGATGGCGGCGCGCACGCCACCCTCGACGCGGCCGTCGCGCACGGCCTGCGACTGGCGGAGGAGGGCGCGGACCTGCTGGATGTCGGCGGTGAATCCACGCGGCCGGGCGCGCAACCGGTGCCGGTGGACGAGGAGCTGCGGCGCACGATTCCGGTGATCGAGCGGCTGGTGCGCGAGACCTCGATCCCGGTCGGCATCGACACCTCGAGTGCCGAGGTCATGCGCGCCGCGGTGGCCGCCGGAGCCGGACTGATCAACGACGTACGCGCACTGCGCGCCGATGGCGCACTGGATGCAGCGGCGGCGCTCGGCGTGCCGGTGGTGCTGATGCACATGGCCGGCGAGCCCGGCGCCATGCAGGCCGCGCCCACGTACGACGACGTGGTCGGCGAGGTCCACCGGTTCCTTGCCGAGCGCATCTTCGCCGCCGAGATGGCCGGCATCGATCGCAGGCGCATCGTCGTCGACCCGGGCTTCGGCTTCGGGAAGACCACCGCCCACAACCTCGCGTTGCTGGCCCGGTTGCAGCGCTTCACCGAGCTCGGCGTCCCGGTGCTGGCCGGACTGTCACGCAAGCGCACCATCGGCGAACTGACCGGCGTCGACGAGCCGGCCCGCCGCGTGCATGGGTCGGTGGCGGCGGCGCTGGTCGCCGTGCAACGCGGCGCGATGCTGGTGCGCGTGCACGACGTCGGTGCCACCGTCCACGCGCTCAAGGTGTGGCAGGCGGTGGACGCGGTGGTGCCACCACGCGCCAAGTCCGCACCGCCCGCGATCGCCTGGCCCGACGACTGACGCAGGGCCGGGCCGTCTCGCGCATGCCGAGGGCACGGTAAGCTCGCGCCTGCACGGCCCCTCCGGGCCCCGGGGATGCCGCATGACCGCCAGTACGCCGCTGCTCGTGACCTTTGCCGCCTACATGCTGCTGATGGTCGGCATCGGGTTCTGGGCCTGGCGGCAGACGCGGACGTTCGACGATTACATCCTCGGCGGCCGCTCGCTCGGCAGCTTCGTGACCGCGATGTCGGCCGGCGCGTCGGACATGAGCGGCTGGCTGCTGATGGGCCTGCCGGGCGCGCTGTACCTCGGTGGTGCGTCGGAGGCCTGGATCGCGTTCGGGCTGATCCTCGGGGCCTGGGCCAACTGGCGTTTCGTCGCCGGGCCGCTGCGGCTGTATACCGAGCGCACGCAGAACGCGTTGACGCTGCCCGACTACTTCAGCCACCGTTTCGCCGACGACGGCCGCGTGCTGCGCGTCGTCGCGGCGCTGGTGATCCTGGTGTTCTTCGCCATCTACTGCGCCTCCGGCATCGTCGCCGGCGCGCGGCTGTTCGAAAGCGTGTTCGGGCTGCCATACGCGCAGTCGCTGTGGTGGGGCGCGGCGGTGACCATCCTGTACACGCTGGTCGGCGGCTTCCTGGCCGTGAGCTGGACCGACACCGTGCAGGCGACGCTGATGATCTTCGCGCTGCTGCTGGTGCCGGTGGTGGTGATCGTCGGGCTGGGTGGCGTTGGCACCAGCTTCGCCATGGTGCAGCAACTGGACCCGTCGAAACTGGACTGGTTCCGCGGCGGCGAACTCGGCGTGGTCGGGGTGGTGTCGCTGCTGGCCTGGGGGCTGGGCTATGTCGGGCAACCGCATATCCTGGCGCGGTTCATGGCCGCCGATACCCTGGCCACCATCCCGCCGGCGCGGCGCATCGCCATGACCTGGATGGTGCTGTGCCTGTCCGGCGCGATGGCCGTGGGGTTCTTCGGCATCGCCCATTTCGCGGCCCATCCCGGGCAGGCGGCGCCGGTGGACGCCAATGCCGAGCGTGTCTTCATCACCCTCTCGCAGGTGCTGTTCAACCCGTGGCTCGCGGGGGTGCTGCTGTCCGCGATCCTCGCGGCGATCATGAGCACGCTCTCCTGCCAGCTGCTGGTGTGCTCCAGTGCACTCACGGAAGACTTCTATCGTGGCTTCGTGCGCCCGGCTGCCGGCCAGCGCGAACTGGTCTGGGTGGGCCGCTTCATGGTGATGCTGGTGGCGCTGGTGGCCATCGTGATCGCGCGTGACCCGGACAGCCGCGTGCTCGGGCTGGTGTCCTACGCATGGGCCGGGTTCGGTGCCGCGTTCGGCCCGGTGGTGGTGCTGTCGCTGTTCTGGCAGCGCATGACCCGCGATGGCGCACTGGCCGGCATCGTGGTGGGCGCGGTGACGGTGATCGCCTGGAAGCAGACCGGCAGTGCGCTGTATGAAATGGTGCCGGGCTTCATTGCCGCCAGCCTCGCGATCGTGGTGACCAGTCTCGCGGGGCGCGCACCGTCCGCCGAGGTGCAGGCCACGCACCAGCAGGTGCGGCTCGCGCTGCGGGAGCAAGGTTACTGACCGTGGCGTCGCCGCGCGGGCACGCATGACCATCGACAGCCGCCTGCCCGCGCTCGCGTTGATGGGTCCCACCGCGGCCGGCAAGACGGCGCTGGCATTGGACTGGGCGGAACGCTTCGACGGCGAGATCGTCAGCGTCGATTCGGCGCTGGTGTACCGCGGCCTCGACATCGGCGCCGCCAAGCCCGATGCCGACGAGCGCGCGCGCGCGCCGCACCACCTGATCGACGTCCGCGACCCGTGGCTGCCCTATTCGGCCGCGGAGTTCGCGCGCGACGCACGCGCGGCCGTCGAGGCCATCGTGGCGCGCGGCCGGGTACCGATCCTGGTCGGCGGCACGGGGCTGTATTTCCGCGCCCTCCTGGAAGGGCTCGCGCCGATGCCGGAGGCCGACGCGTCCATCCGTGCCGGGATCGGCGTGGAGGCCGCGGCACGCGGTTGGCCGGCGTTGCACGCGGCGCTCGCGGCCGTCGATCCCGCGGCCGCGGCCCGCATCGGAGCGACCGACGCTCAGCGCATCCAGCGCGCGCTGGAGGTCTACCGGAGCAGTGGGCGTGCCATCAGCGAGTGGCAGGCGCAGCCGCGCGATGCCGCCACGCGGCTGCCGTGCCGGGTGCTCAAGGTGGTCCTCGCACCGACGGACCGCGCGGTGCTGCACGCGCGAATCGCCACGCGCTTCGACGCCATGCTCGCCGCCGGCTTGCTCGACGAAGTGCGCGCGCTGCGTGCGTTGCCGGCGCTGCAGGCGCACACGGACGTGCACGGGCTGCCCGCCGTGCGCGCCGTCGGCTATCGCCAGGCGTGGGAGCACCTGGACGGCGCCTACGACCTGGCCACGCTGCGTCAGCGCGGGGTCTACGCGACCCGCCAGCTGGCCAAGCGTCAGCTCACCTGGCTGCGCGGGCAGCTGGATGCACGTTGGTTCGAGGCCTCCGCGGGCGCGCCGCTCCTGCATGCCGTGACGCGGTTCCTGGGCGGCCACGATGCGGTGCCGCTCGTATAAGATCGGGCGGTTGCCGCCGGGGAGCGGTGGGCAGCAGATCGGGGCCGCGAGGCACCGGAACAGCACGGCCGGTCCATGAGGCCGCAAAACAACAAC
>DATINB010000063.1:0-2929 GCA_035474775.1 Luteimonas sp. | reverse complement strand
TCATCATCGATCCGGCGTTGCCGGCCGACGTCAACACCGTCACCCTGTCCTATACGTTCTTCCGCAACGACGTGCTGACCGCGCGTCTGGCCGGCGCCGCCTCCGGCGCGCCGGCATCCACCGTGCCGCGCGCGGCGCCCTGATCCCCCACTCGACGAGCGACGGAACACAGCCATGGCCCAGGCCCACGCCGGAACCCCCGACAAGAACATCTACTTCGTGCCCGCGGGAAGCCGCTGGCCGGTGTTCGCCTCGGTGGCGCTGTTCATCACCATGGTCGGTGCCGCCAGCTGGCTGAACGAGGCGAGCTGGGGACGCCCCGTGTTCCTGGTGGGCATGGCCAGCCTGCTCGCGATCCTCTTCAAGTGGTTCGCCGACGTGATCCTCGAGTCGGTGTCGGGCTTCTACAACAAGCAGGTCGACACCTCGTTCCGGATGGGGATGCTGTGGTTCATCTTCTCCGAGATCATGTTCTTCGCGGCGTTCTTCGGCGCGCTCTTCTATGCCCGCAATCTCGCCCTGCCGTGGCTGGGCGGCGCCGGTGACGGCGTCATGACCAACAACCTGCTGTGGGAGGGCTACAGCGCGGCATGGCCGACCAGTGGGCCGGGCCAGATCGGTGGCGAGTTCCAGACCATCCCGGCATGGGGGCTGCCGCTGCTCAACACGTTGATCCTGCTGACGTCGGGCATCACCGTCACCATCGCGCACCATGCCTTGCGCGCCGCACAGCGCACCAAGCTGCTCGTGTTCCTCGGGCTGACCGTGGTGCTGGGCTGCGTGTTCCTGTTCTTCCAGGCCGAGGAATACATCCACGCCTACAAGGAATTGAACCTCACGCTGGGCTCGGGCATCTACGGCTCCACGTTCTTCATGCTCACCGGGTTCCACGGCCTGCACGTCGCGCTGGGGACGCTCATGCTCGGCATCATCTGGCTGCGTTGCCTCAAGGGTCATTTCACCCGCGACGACCACTTCGCCTTCGAGGCGGTGGCCTGGTACTGGCACTTCGTCGACGTGGTGTGGCTCGGCCTGTTCCTGTTCGTCTACGTGCTCTGAGGCATCGCCGCCGGTTGCTCCGTCCGGCGACCCTGCCGGCCACGCAGACTGCGGGCCGAAGGTGCCTGGCGCTTCAGGCGAGGCCTGATCGAACGCCGCGCCGCCAGGTCTGCGCCGCCGGCACGTCAGCGTCCCACGCCGTGCGGTTCGATCCAGCCCATGTAGATCGACAGGCCCACCAGCGCGATCAGCACGATCGACAACCCGATCCGCCGGGTCAGTGCATTCACCGTTCGCGAACTCTGGCCCTTGTCGACCAGCATGTAATACAGGCCGGCGCCGAGGTTCCAGACGATGAGGATCAGGAAGGCGATGACCAGCAGGGTTTTCAGCGAGTCGTTCACGGCGGTGCCCGGATGCCTGGTGTGATGCCGGCATTATCCGCCCCCGGCACGGCATCGGCGTGAGCCGACCCCTGCAGCGGTTGCTGCTGTGGGCGCTGGCGCTGGCCGCGATGGCCGCCTTCAGCGCCGCCGGCGTCTGGCAGCTGGGCCGCCAGGCCGAGAAGCAGGCCATGCTCGACGCGGTTGCCGACACCCTCGCCCGGCGCACGCCGCGTGCACTGGCCCTGGCTGCCGACCCGCGGCGCGCACGCGACTACGACTGGGCACGCGGCGAGGGCCGCTTCATCGACGCGCCGGCCATCCTGCTCGACAACCAGCAGCGCGAGGGGCGGTCCGGCGTGCGCGCCTATCGTGTCTTCGACCCGGGCTCGGCCCCGTTGCTGCTGGTGGAACTGGGCTGGCTGCCGCTGCCGGGCGACCGCACCCTGCCGGACGTGCCGCGCCCGTGGGGACGCATCGACGTGCAGGGCCTGCTGGCGCCACCCCCGTCGTCGGGCATCGCAACCGCCGTCGCCGTGACGCAGCCCGACGGCAGCGTGCTCACCATCGGGCTCGATGCCGCCAACCTGGCCGCGTCGGTCGGCGTGGCGGCGCTGGCGCCGAGGGTGCTCAAGCTGGATCCGGCGCTGCCGATCGGCCATGCGCGCGATCTCGACGTCCTGCCCAATACGCTGCCGCCGGCACGCCACCTCGGCTATGCCGTGCAGTGGTTCGCCCTCGCCCTCGCGGTGCTGGTCACCGCGCTGGTCCTCACCTTCCGCCCGAGGCGCCGATGAACACCCGCCAGCCAACGCCGGGCCCCATCCCGCGCCAGGCCCGCAACCGCATCACCCTGCTGGCCATCGCCGTGCTGTTCCTGGGAACGTTCGTGGTCGCCGGCGTGCTGCGCTTCTCCGGCTGGCGCCCTGCGGGCACGCGCAACCACGGCACCCTGCTGGCGCCGCCGGGTGACCTGCGCCGGGTGTCGCTGGCGACGGTCGAGGGCGCGGTCTATCCATGGGCCCCGATCGAGCGCCGCTGGCGCCTGCTGGTGGCGCCGGCGGCCGACTGCGGCGTCGCCTGCGTCAAGCTCGCGCGCGACCTCGACACCGTGTGGCAGCTGTCGGGGCGCGATGCCGACCGTGTCGACATCCTGTGGGCGGGACCCGTTCCGGCCGACGCCGTGCGCGGCGTGGCCTTCCGCGAGGTGCGCGTCGACCCGGCGCTGCGCGCCGGATTGCCCGGGCTCGATGACGGCGCGAGCGACGGCGTCGCCGGACCGCCGGTGTACGTCGTCGATCCCAACGGATTCGTGATCCTGCGGTACGCGGCCGGGTTCGACCCGGGGCACCTGCGCCAGGACCTCGGCCGCTTGCTGAGGCTCAAGTGATGACCGGACCATCCGTCGCGCGGCCCTCGCCGCACCGGCATTTCCACCGCATCGCATGGCTGGCGGTGGCCTTGACGCTGTGCGTGGTGGTGTTCGGCGCCTTCGTGCGGCTCTCCGATGCCGGCCTGAGCTGCCCGGACTGGCCGACCTGCTACGG
>DATINB010000062.1:0-4965 GCA_035474775.1 Luteimonas sp. | reverse complement strand
ACCGCCATCCACACCTGCACGTAGCCTACGTAGCGCACCGGTACCAGGATGTGGCGTGCGCGCCGGCGGATCCACAGCCCACCGAAGGCGAGCCCCATGATGAAGGCCGCCAGCATCAGCTCGAAGCTGTGGATGGTGGTGCCGAAGGCCTGGTTGAGCAGACGGATCCAGCCGATCTCGTAGATGAAGGACGCCGCGCCGGACACCGCCGTGGACCACAGCAGAACGCGGCCGAGGGTGCGGATGTCGGGGGTGCCGGGTTCGTCGCCGTCGGGACCGGGCTGCGACCCCGGCGATCCGCTCCGTGCATCGGCCGGGCCCGGCGCGGTGCCGGAGAAGCCGGCGCCCGGTCCTGCCGAGCCCGGCCCCGGGCTGGCGATGTCGCCACCCGTGGCAACCGCCGCACCCGCTGCGGCCGCCGCCACGCGCGTACCGGTGGCGTCCGCTCCCTCCGTCGTGCCGTCGTGCCCGCGCAGCCGCCGCGCGATGAGAAACGCACCGGCCGCGACCACCAGGTTCAGCACGCCCGCCGTCCCCACGGTGCCCGGCAGCCCCACGGCGGGCAGCAACGCGAACGTGGCCACCAGCGCACCCAGGGCCGCGCCGAAACTGTTGCTGAAATACAGCCCGCCCAGCACCTCGCCCTGCTGGTCCGGCAGCAGCCGGATCAGCCCCGCGCTCATCAGCGGAAACGTGGCCCCCAGCAGGATGCTCTGCGGTGCGATCAACACCGCCGCGGTCAGCCACTGGTACCCGTGCGCCAACGCCGGGCTCGACAGCGCCGGCAGCACCGACGCCTGCGACAGCCCGGTGTAGGCCACGAACAGCGGATGGAACACCAGCCCCATCACCCCGATCACCGCTTCCACCAGCGCGTAGCCCAGGATCAGCCGCTGCCAGCGCACCGCGTACTGGCTGGCCAGCCACGCGCCCACCGCCATGCCGCCCATGAAGATGGCCAGCACGAGGGTCTGTGCATAGGCGGCGTGGCCGAGGGTCAGGCCGAGGTAGTGGGTCCAGACGGACTGGTAGATGAGGCCGGCGAAGCCGGAGAGGATGAAGAGGACCAGGAGCGCCAAGGACAGGCGCGGGGTGGTGGACATGCAACGCGCTCTCCCCGGAGGAGCCGCATGATAGCGGTCGCCCCCGCACGCCCGGAGGTGTGCCTGCCACCACCTGGCCCTTGCATCCAACACAGCGAGCCTCTACACAGCCTCGGCCCCACCTCACCCACGCACCGCGAGACTCGCCATGACCCGATGGAAAGCCGCCGGCACCCACCTTGCCCTCAGCATCACCGTGATCGGCGGGATCGCCATCACCGCGTTCTATCTCTGGTATCCGCACGGCCTCTACCGCGTGGCGGGCCTCGACCGCATCCTGCTCGTCATGTTGGGCATCGACCTGACGGCCGGCCCCTTGCTGACGCTGATCCTGTACAGGCCGGGCAAATGGGGTCTCAAGTTCGACCTGTATGCGGTGGCGCTCGCACAACTGGCCTTCCTTTCCTATGGCCTGCACACCCTCTGGGGGGGGCGACCGGTGTTCCTGGTCGGCACGCCGGAGACCTTCACCGTGGTATTCGCGAGCGAGGTCGCCGACGCCGATCTTGCGTTGGCGCCACGGCCCGAGTGGCGCAAGCGCGCCTGGACCGGGCCACAACTGGTCGGGACGAAGATGCCCGATGACCCGGAGCAGCGGCGGCGGATCGTCGACGAGTTCATGGCCGGCGGCGCCGGCATCGAACGGTCTCCCAAGTACTACCAGCGTTACGCCGCCGTCGCGCCTGCGGTGCTGGCCCGAGCCAGCCCTGCCCCGCGCCCCGCGCAGCCCGACGGGACGACCCGGTCGTTGCGGGCCGTTCCGATCGTGTCCCGGCGCGGCGAGGGGACGATGCTGATCGATTCGGCCACGGGAGCCCCGGTCAAGACCGTGGCGACGCCACGCGGGGCGCCGTGAGCGTTTGCGGCGGGATCCGTAGATGCACGTGACGGGCGACTGACCATCCGCGTCACTTTTCTGCAAGGTGACGCAATCTGTCACCCGGCCAGGTCGCCATGGTCCCTAACTCCGCCACTTTGGGGCCTCCACCGCTGGCGGAGCGCAGGAAGAGAGTTGGCACGGCCCATGCGTAATCCCCTGGGCACGTGCGGTGTCGCACGGCTGCCCAGGGACCGGAACCAATCGGCCTCGCCGGCACGTGAAGCAACTCAAAACAACCTCCTAGGGGATACACAGATGAAGATGCAGAAAGGTTTCACCCTGATCGAGCTGATGATCGTGATCGCGATCCTCGGCATCCTCGTCGCCATCGCGCTGCCGGCGTACCAGGACTACTCGGTCCGTGCCCGCGTGTCGGAAGGCGTCGCGCAGACCGCACCGGCCAAGCTCGCCGTTGCCGAAACCGCGTCCGCGAAGGGCGTCCTGGCTACTGCGGTCACCAGCAACGAGTCCGCTGGCTTCGACTTCGCCGCCAACGCAACCGACTACGTCGCGAGCATCGTGATCGCCAACGGCGTCATCACGACGACCACCAAGAGCACCGGCGGCACCGTGCAGCCGGTCATGACGTTCACCCCGCAGCAGAGCAGCACCACCTCGCCGATCAACTGGACCTGCCGGACGACCACCCCGGCTTCGATGACGAAGTACGTGCCGGCGGAATGCCGCGCATAAGATTCGGCTGATAGGCTGTTAAGCACTGGACCCCGGCAATGCCGGGGTCTTTTTTTGGGCGAAGTGGAATCCGGAGCTGGATCGATGTTGCAGACGCGTCGTGCCTGGCTGATTGGTGTGTCCGCAGTATTGCTCACGATACTCAGCTACCTTCCAGGCCTGTCCGGCCCCTACCTGCTGGACGACAGCGCCAGCGTGGAGGCGGTCGCGCAGTGGCACGCCGGCGAACGCAGCCTCGCCGCCACCGTCCTGCCCAACGACAGGTCGATCCTGTTCTCGCGCCCGGTGGCCATGGCCAGCCTCGCCGCCAATGCGGCCCTGGCCGGCCCGTCGCCCTTCGCCTTCAAGCTCGGGAACCTGCTGGTGCATCTCGCCTGCGGGGCATTGGTGCTGCTGCTCCTGCAACGTTGTCTTGCGCTCGATCAGAACGCCAAGCACGCGCGCCTCTTGGGGCTTTTCCTGGCATGCGCCTGGATCCTGCACCCCTTGCACGTCAGCACCGTGCTGTACGTCGTGCAACGCATGGCCCAACTCAGCGCGCTGTTCACGCTGTTGGCCGTGTTGTCCTATCTTGTCGCTCGTTGCCGGCTCCGCGATGGACATCCGGCCGCTGCGCGGGTGTTGCTGTTCGCGGCGTTCCCGCTGGCCTGGGTTGCCGGACTGCTCTCCAAGCAGAACGCGGCCGTGGCGCCCCTGCTCTGCCTGGTGCTCGAGTACGCCTACTTCCCGGTCCACCCCCGGCCTCGCCAGGTCACCGCGTTCTTCGCCCTGTTCGCGCTCCCGGTGGTACTGGGTGGCCTCGCTCTGTTGTCCGTCGCCCCGGCGACCTTGCTTTCAGGATATTCGGACTGGGACTTCACCCTCGGCGAGCGTCTGCTCTCGCAGCCGCGAGCGCTGCTCGACTACATCGCGCTGACGTTGCTGCCGAATGGCCCGCGCATGGGCTTGTACACCGATGACTTCACGGTCTCGACGGGACTGTTCGAGCCCTGGACGACCTTGCCCGCCATTGCGCTGCTGGCCGCGGCGAGCATCGCCGCCCTGCTGGTACGGCGCCGCGCGCCGAGCATCACCGCGGGTTGGGGATTCTTTCTGGTTGCGCATCTGGTGGAATCGACGTTCCTGCCGCTGGAGATGTATTACGAACACCGCAATTACCTTCCCTCGGTCGGTCTGTTGCTGGCCGCGGCCGGTTGCGGACAGCTGCTGGTGCGGAAACTGCAGGACAGGCGCGGGCGAGGGCCGACCCGGATGGCAACCCCGGTGCCCGTGCTCGTGGTCCTGGTGCTGGCGTTCGCCACATTCGCAAGGGCGGGCGTCTGGCAATCAGAGGCCTCGATTCTGCAGCAGGCCCTGTTGCATCACCCGACGTCGATGCGCGCCATGCTGGACCAGGCTTCGCTGTACATCCGTCAGGGCCGCTACGACGACGCGCTGGCCGCCACGGAACCGCTGCGGCACGACCCGCGCAGACGGCCTCGACTCAACGGGTACCTGCACCAGGCCGCCGTCGAATGCATGCGCGGAACCGTCGTCAATCCTGTCGCGATGGCGCGTGCAGTCGACAACGCGCTACCGCGCCTCACGGTCTACGAGGTCAATACGGCGACGCTCCTGGTGATGGGTACGCCAACCGGTCGCTGCGGTCCCTACTCGACCCGGCATATCGCCGACGGCCTGGACGCGATCGCCGACCAGGCGGCGGCCGACACGCCGCGCGAAGTGATCTATCCCTCCATCCGCACGATGGCCGCCCAGCTGTACCTGCGCAGCGGCGATTGGACCACCGCACGCGAGCAGGCCGACGATGCCTGGCTGGGGCACCGGTACCTGCCCGCCGGCGCACTGTTGGTGCGTATTCTCATCGAGCTCGGCGACAGCGCTGCGGCGCACGCCACGCTCGATCAGCTGTCCACGCGGATCAGACCGTTCGATACAGCCGGCCAAGCGCAGCTGGCGGCAGTCCGGGCCCGCGTCCAGCGCCGCTTCGGGCCTGACGCGGCCGCGGCTGCCCGGCCCGAGGCACCCGTGCAATGACCGGATGGTCACGGCACGGTCGCCGGCAGCGGGTGGGCGGGCTTCGAGGGCCGGCGCCCGGCCAGCTGCTCTTCCTGATCGCCGTCCTGACGTTTGCGGTGTACTGGCCGGGGCTGTCGGGCCCATATCTGCTCGACGATAGCTGGAACCTGTCGCCATTCGAAGCGTGGCGAAGGGGCACGCTGAGCTGGCAACGCGCCTTGCTCCCCAACAGGACCTCGTTTCTCGATTCCAGGCCGGTCGCAATGGCCA
>DATINB010000061.1:0-1618 GCA_035474775.1 Luteimonas sp. | reverse complement strand
GCTTGGGTGTGGAAGGCTCAGGACGCTCCATGGCGTATGACGGCAAAAGCCGCCGCATTGACGCAATGCGGCGGCCAACGGCCCTCCAGCAGGCACAGCACCGCGTCGGCCGCGCCCTCGCTCATGCGCCGCATGCTCTCCACCGTCAGGCCGGCGGCGTGCGGCGACAGCAGCACGTTCGGCAACGCGAGCAGCGGGTGGCCCGGCGGCAGCGGCTGCGTCGTGAAGACGTCGAGCGCCGCGCCGTGAAGCCGCCCGGCGGCCAGCGCCTGGACCAGCGCCGCCTCGTCCAGCACCGCGCCGCGCGAGACGTTGACCAGCACCGCGCCCGGCTCCAGCAGCCCGAGCCGCCGCGCGTCGATCAGCCCGCGCGTGGCCTCGGTCAGCGGACAGGTCAGCACGAGCGCATCGCAGCGCCTGCACAGCGCATCGAGCTCGCAGCCCTCGACGAAGGGCGGCAGCGCATCGAGGCGTCGCTGGTGGCCCAGCACCGTCATGCCGTAGCCGAAGGCCGCGATCTCGGCGACGCGCCGGCCGATGTCGCCGACGCCCACCAGGCCCAGCGTCGCGCCGTGCAGCTCGCGCGCCCCGTCGGCCAGTGCGCGGGCCGCCTCCCAGCCGTCGCGGCGCAGGCGTTGGTCCATCAGGACACTGCTGCGGCGTAGGGCCTGGATGGCGCCGATGACGTGCTCGGCCACCGCATGCCGGTTCGAGCCCGGCACGTTGGCCACCGGGATGCCGCGCGTGCTGGCCGCCTCGACCGGGATCATGTCAACGCCGACCCCGTGGCGCACGATGCCGCGCAGTCGCGGCGCGTGATCCAGCAGGTCGACCGGCAGGGCCGAACGGACGACGAGCACGTCGGCGTCCGCGACCAGCCGGCGCAGCGACGCGGCGGAGGTATCCCCAGCGAGCCGGACCTCGGCCACCGCGGCAATGCGGTCCTCGCCGGCCGGGTCCATGGGCCCGGTCAGCAGGACGATGGGCTGCGTACTCACTCTGGCGTCACCCCCGCGTCGCGCACGACCTTGGACCACATCGTGCGCTGTGTGGCGATGTGCGCGGCAAAGGCCTCCGCCTCGGTGCCGACCGCCTCGACGCCGAGCGCGGCGAACTGCGCCTTCACATCGGGCTGCTTGAGCACGTTGACGATCCCGTCGTTGAGCTTGTCGATGACCGGCCTGGGCGTGCCCGCCGGCGCCGCGAGGCCGAACCACACGGCCACCTCGTAGCCCGGCACGCCGGACTCGGCGACAGTGGGCACCTCGGGCAGCAGCGGCGAGCGCGCCGGCGTCGTGACCGCCAGCACCTTCAGCTTGCCGGACTTGACGTGCGGCAGCACGTTGGAAATGTTGTCGAACATCACCTGCACCTGGCCGCCGATCAGGTCCGTCACCGCCGGGCCGCTGCCCTTGTAGGGCACGTGCGTGAGGTCCACCCCGGCGAGTGACTTGAACTGCTCCACCGCGATGTGGTTGGTCGCACCCGTGCCCGCGCTGCCGTAGTTGAGCTTGCCGGGGTTGGCCTTGGCGAAGGCGATCAGTTCCTTCATCGTGCGCAGCTTCGTGCCGCTGCTGGCCACGAACATGCCCACCGCGCGCAAGGCCAGGCCGATGGG
>DATINB010000060.1:0-3245 GCA_035474775.1 Luteimonas sp. | reverse complement strand
TCCGTCACTCCCGCACCCAGGCCCATCCGTGCATCCGAACCCGCCCCCCACGCCCGCGAGCCTCCCATGACGCCGACACCACCGCTCGCCTCCCTCCGGGGCGCCTGCAAGTCCTACGGTGCGGTCCTCGCCCTGGGCGATGTCGACCTGGCACTGCACGCCGGCGAGGTGCTCGCGCTGCTGGGTGTCAATGGCGCCGGCAAGTCGACCGCCATCGGCCTGCTGCTCGGCACGGTGCGTGCGGATGCCGGGCATGTCGAATTGCTGGGCCAGCCGCCGCAGGTGCTGGCGGCACGACGCGGCGCCGGCGTGATGCTGCAGACGGCCGCGGTGCCGGACACGCTGCGGGTGGGCGAGGCGCTGGACCTGACGCGCAGCTACTACGCCGATCCGCTGCCGACGGCCGAGTGCGTGCAGCTGGCCGGTCTCGAAGGCCTGCTGCGGCGCCCCTACGGCATGCTGTCCGGCGGCCAGCAGCGGCGCGTGCAGTTCGCACTCGCGGTGTGCGGGCGCCCGCGCGTGCTGTTCCTCGACGAGCCGTCCACCGGGCTCGACGTGGGCGCGCGCGAACGCCTCTGGCAGGCGATCCGCGCGCTGGTCGCCGATGGCTGCGCGGTCCTGCTGACCACCCATTACCTGGAGGAGGCCGAGGCATTGGCCGATCGCGTGGTGGTGCTGCACGAGGGGCGGGTCGCCGCTGCCGGGCGCATCGGCGACATCTGCGCGCGCATCGTCCAGCGCCGCATCCAGTGCACGACGACACTCGCGGCGGATGCCGTGCGTGGCTGGCCGGGCGTGCGCAGCGTGGAGCCGGCGCGCAACGGACTGTCGGTCGTCGCGGACGACGGCGAGCGCGTCGTGCGCCGGCTGCTCGCCGAAGACCCGGCGCTCGGCGACCTCGAGGTCTGCCGGGCCGGGCTCGCCGAGGTGTTCGTGGCGCTGACCGCCGACGGCGGCCTGGACGGCGGCGGTGGCGCGGTCGCCGCGCCGGCGGCGTTCGGCGCGGGCCCGGCGACGGCTTCGAGAGGTGCTCCGCGCGTGGGAGAGGCGGCATGAACGCAGCGGACGATCTCCCGGCGTCGGCGCGCTCCGGTGCTCCCGTCATCGCACCCGCGCGCCGCCACTCGCCGCTGCGCTGTTACCTGCTCGAGGCGAAGTACGAGTTCCTGCGCCAGCTGCGCACGCCGGCCTTCGCGCTGCCGGCCCTGACCTTCCCGGTGCTGTTCTACGTGCTGTTCGGCGTATTGCTGACGATGCCGGGGCCGGGCGATGCCGGCGTGCGTGCCACCACGCTGCTGGTCAGCTACGGCGTGTTCGGCATCATGGGGCCCGCGCTGTTCGGCTTCGGCGTGGCGATGGCGATGGACCGCGACATGGGCCTGCTGCAGCTGAAGCGTGCGCTGCCGGTGCCACCGGGCGCCATCCTGCTGGCCAAGACCGCGATGGCGATGCTGTTCGGCCTGCTCATCACCGCCATGCTGATGGCGGTCGCCGTCGGCTTCGCCGGTGTCGAGCTGTCACCGGCACGGCTCGCGCTGCTGGCGCTGGTCAACCTGCTGGGCGCGCTGCCGTTCTGCGCGCTGGGGCTGTGGATCGGCACGCTGGTCGGCGGCCAGGCCGCGGTCGCCATCGTCAACCTGGTCTACCTGCCGATGGCGTTCCTGTCCGGGCTGTGGATTCCGCTGTCGGTGCTGCCGGACGTGGTGCAGCGGCTGGCCCCGGCGTGGCCTGCCTACCACCTGCAGCAGATCGCGCTGAAGGCCGCCGGGGGCGGCGACGCGGGTGGCGCGCTGGGCCTGCACATGCTGGTGCTGGCCACGTACGCCGCGGTGTTCTTCGTCCTCGCAGGGCGGCGGATGTCGGCATGAACGGTGGCGCGCCCGGCGTGCCGGGTTGGTCCCACGTGGCGTCGGCGCGGGTGCGCGCAGCGGGGCGGCGTGGCACGCTCCGTCGCGTGTCGGCCCGCCGTGTCCCGATGGGCCGCGCCCGGGCACCCGCGCGGTGCGATCGCCATCGACCGACCAACCGGAGCCGCCCCATGAGCCGACGTGCCGATGTCCTCGCCACCACCGGGCTGGCGGATGGGGTCGGCGTGGCGCCGGGCCTGCACGACGCGGGACGCGCCGGGGCCATGCCGTGCGTGGCCGAGGTCGACCGCCATGGGTGACACGCGCGGCGGTCGGCTGCCGGCGATGGTCGGTGCCCGGCTGTTGCACATCCGCGATTGGCTGTTGCCCGGTGCACCGGCGCTGGGCTGGATGCCGCTGGCGATCCTCGCCTACCTCGGTTTCCTGTTCGTGCCGTTCCTGCTCGGGCCTGCCGCCACCGCGGCGGGCGGCTGGGGCGAGGTGGCGATCGGCAACCCGACGTGGCTGCAGACGCGGGACGGCCGGCTGGCGGCCACGCTGGCGTCGGTGGTGGTGTTCCTGCCGCTGTATTTCATGGCGTACCGCGCACGTGGGGTGGGTGCGGTCGCCGCCATGCTCGGGGTGTTCGCCATCGGCTGCGCGCTGCTGCCGCTCAACCCGTTCGCCAACACCTACCTGATCTATGCCACCGGCTTCGCGGCGTCGCTGCCGAACGCGTTGTGGCGACGCACCGGATGGTTCATGGCGATGGCCACGGTGTTCGTGGCCGAAGCGCTGTGGCTATGGCCCCGACAGGGGCCGTTCATCGTCGGCATTACCCTGCTGATCGCCGCCTCGGTGTTCGTCGCCAACCACTTCCAGGCCGAGAGCGCCAAGCGCGCGGGCGCCCTCGCGCTCTCGCACGACGAGGTGCGGCGGCTGGCCGCGCTGGCCGAGCGCGAGCGCATCGGTCGCGACCTGCACGACCTGCTGGGGCACACGCTGTCGCTGGTGGCGCTGAAGTCGGACCTCGCCGCGCGGCTGCTCGGGCGCGACCCGGGCGCCGCGCAGCGCGAGATCGCCGAGGTCAGCGCCGTGGCGCGTGACGCGCTGGCGCAGGTCCGCAGCGCCGTGACCGGCATCCGCGCGGCCGGCATGGCGGCCGAACTGGCCTCGGCGCGGCTGCTGCTGGCCTGCGACGGGGTCTCGCTCGACTACGTCTACGACGAGCGCAGCGGGTCCGGTGCCGCGCTGCCGCCGCGCGTCGAGACCGCGCTGGCGCTGACGGTGCGCGAGGCGGTCACCAACATCCAGCGCCATGCGCGCGCCCGGCACGCGCGCGTCGGGCTGGCCAGCGAGGCGGGCGTGGTGGTGCTGCGCGTCGAGGACGACGGCGTC
>DATINB010000059.1:0-1872 GCA_035474775.1 Luteimonas sp. | reverse complement strand
AGCGCCCGCTCGGCCGCCGCGCGCGCGGCGCTCCACCACCCGAACAGGGCGGCACCCGCAATCATCATCAGGATCAGGCTCGGCATCCACCTACTGTGGGTGCGGCCGGACCGGTCGGCAAGCCTTGCCACCGGCTTCACCTGCCCGAGGTCAGCGTACCGCGATGAAACTCGTCTTCCCCGGTGGTGAACACCCGCAGGTCCTGCTCGGCCACGGCGTCAACCGCGTCGGGTCCGGGCCGGATGCCACGATCCTGCTCGACCGGCCAGGCGTCATGCCGCGTCACTGCGAGCTGCACGTCACCCAGGGCGGCGTGATGTTGCAGGTGCCTGCGGGTGCCACGGTGCGCGTGAACGATCGTGCAGTGGACGGGCTGATCGCCCTGCGCCCCGGAGACCTGGTTGCCTTCGAGCAGGTGGAGGCCCGCCTCGCATCGCTCGATGCGCCGGCCCCGCGCCCGATGGCGGCGGCGCCCGGCAGCGCCCTGGGCACGGCGCCGGCGAACGACGACGACCTCGGGGCCACCACCATCCGGCCGGTGCTGCCGCGTTACGTGCTGCGCGGCATTTCCGCTGCGGGTTTCGGGCGCACCTTCCCGCTGGTCGGGCCGACCACGCTGGGCCGCGCCGCGGATTGCGGGATCCGCCTGGATCATCCGGGTCTGTCCCGCCACCATGCGCGGCTGACGCCGACCTCGGAAGGTCTGCTGGTCGAGGACCTCGGTTCCACGAACGGATGGCTGCTCAATGACGTTCGCACCGAACGCGCGTGGGCGGTGCATGGCGACGAAGTCGGCTTCGACCTGATGCGGTTCCGCGTGGTGGCGCCCGGCAATGGCGAGACCGTGGAGGTCGTGCCTCGTCAGGTCCGCCGCGCGCAGGAAGCGGCGCGGGGCAGCGCGTCCTGGCGATGGGCGGGTGGGTTGGCCCTCGCGGCGGCCATGCTGGCCGGGGTGGCCTACCTGGTCTGATCGCGGGGGCGCAACCGCCTGCGTCGATCCTGCATCAGCCGGGCGGCACGCCGAGCTTGAGGGACAGGTCGATGGCGCGGACGTGCTTGGTCAGGCCGCCGATCGAGATGAAGTCGACGCCGTCCTCCGCGATCGCACGCACGGTGACCAGGTCGACACTGCCGGACACCTCAAGCGGGATGCGGCTGGCATGCGCCGGGGACGCCGCGATGCGGACCGCCTCGCGCCGCGTGGCGGGGTCGAAATCGTCGATCAGCACGCGATCGCAGCCTGCCTGCAGCGCTTCTTCCAGCTCCGCGAGGTCCTCGACCTCGACGATCAACGGCAGGCCGGGTTGCAGCGTGCGGGCAGCGGCAATCGCGGAGGTGATGGAACCCGCGGCGCGGACATGGTTTTCCTTGAGCATCACCGAGTCGAACAGGCCCATGCGATGGTTGGTGCCACCGCCGACGCGCACCGCGTATTTCTGCGCAACGCGCAGGCCGGGGATGGTCTTGCGCGTGTCCAGGATGCGCGTGCGGCTGCCGCGGACGGCGGCGACATAGTCCGCCACCACGGTGGCGGTGCCGCACAGCGTCTGCATGAAGTTCAGCGATGTCCTCTCGGCACTGACCAGCGCGCGCGCGCGGCCGTCGAGCAGCGCGAGCACGGTGCCGCGCCGCACGGCGTCGCCTTCCTGCACGCGCCATTCGATCTGCACCTGGGGATCGAGTGCTCGGTGGCAGGCGTCGAACCACGGCCGGCCGCACACCACGCTGTCTTCCTTGCACAGCAGGTAGGCGCTGTCCGCCGCGTCCGGCAGCAGCGCCGCGGTGACGTCCCCGGTGCCGATGTCTTCCGCGAGCGCGCGCGCCACGTCGGCGGCGACCACTTCCGCGGCCGGCGCGGGCACCCGTGGAACG
>DATINB010000058.1:0-2061 GCA_035474775.1 Luteimonas sp. | reverse complement strand
TGATGGCGCACCAGAAGGCCTCGGACCTGTTCATCACCGCGGGCATGCCGCCGTCGATGAAGGTGCACGGCAAGATCTCGCCGATCACCCAGAACCCGCTGACGCCGCAGCAGGCGCGCGACCTGGTGCTCAACGTGATGTCGCCGCCGCAGCGCGAGGAGTTCGAGCGCACCCACGAGTGCAACTTCGCCATCGGCGTGTCGGGCGTCGGCCGCTTCCGCGTGAGCTGCTTCTACCAGCGCAACCAGGTCGGCATGGTGCTGCGCCGGATCGAGACCAAGATCCCGAGCGTGGAAGAGCTGAACCTGCCGCCGATCATCAAGACGCTGGCGATGACCAAGCGCGGCATCATCCTGTTCGTCGGCGCCACCGGCACCGGCAAGTCGACCTCGCTGGCGGCGATGATCGGCTACCGCAACCAGAACTCCACCGGCCACATCATCACCATCGAGGACCCGATCGAGTTCGTGCACAAGCACGAGGGCTGCATCATCACGCAGCGCGAAGTGGGCATCGACACCGACAGCTGGGACGCGGCGCTGAAGAACACCCTGCGCCAGGCGCCGGACGTGATCATGATCGGCGAGGTGCGCACCCGCGAGGGCATGGACCACGCCATCGCCTTCGCCGAGACCGGCCATCTGGTGCTGTGCACGCTGCACGCCAACAACGCCAACCAGGCGATGGACCGCATCATCAACTTCTTCCCCGAGGACCGTCGCAACCAGTTGCTGATGGACCTGTCGCTGAACCTGAAGGGCGTGGTGGCGCAGCAGCTGATCCCGACGCCCGACGGCAAGAGCCGCCGCGTCGCGATGGAGATCATGCTCGGTACGCCGCTGGTGCAGGACTACATCCGTGACGGCGAGATTCACAAGCTGAAGGAGATCATGAAGGAGTCGACCAACCTCGGCATGAAGACCTTCGACCAGAGCCTGTTCGAGCTGTACCAGGCCGGCGAGATCAGTTACGAGGATGCGCTGCGGTACGCGGATTCCGCCAACGAGGTGCGTTTGCGCATCAAGCTGGCGCAGGGCGGCGATGCGCGCACGCTGTCCCAGGGACTTGACGGGGTCGAGGTGGCCGAGGCGCGCTGAGGGCGGCATGCGCGGCAGCACCGCGTCTCCCCTGGCGGCTCCGTCACAGAGTTTTCGGATGTTCGTTGCATCCTCGGCTGCGCCGCCCGATCCCGCGGCGCAAATTGGAGAGAGTCATGAAGGGTATGAACATCGGCGTGTGCGCCGTGGCTGCAGGGCTGTTGATGGCCGCTTCGTCGGCGTCGGCGGCTCCCGTCGTGCGCGATTACACCATCAACGCGACCGGCAACTGCAACGCCGCGCTTCCGGCGTACGAAGGCGCCATCCGCAAGCGTCCGCTGGCCGTGCAGAACGAAGGCACCACGGATGCGTTCGTGAGCTGCTCGCTGCCGGGTGACCTCACCGGCACCGGCAACTACCTGTTCGTCGTCGGGCTGTCCAACCTGGGCACCACGTCGATCACGGTGAACTGCACCTACGTCGACGGCCTGACCCCGCCGATCGGCGAGCCGGCCTATCTTCCGCAGAGCGTCACCATCGCCGCCGGCAGCATCGGCTTCGCGGTGTGGGAATCGGAAGAAGGCGAGCTGTTCACCCAGTTCGCGAACGTGAGCTGCCTGCTGCCGCCGAACGCCGCGATCAACGTGCTCGAGGTGCAGTTCGAGCAGGACAATGGCGTCGAAGAGCCGGCTTGAACCTTCGATCCACGTGAACCCGGACGGGGCGCGAAAGCGCCCCGTTCCCGTTGTGGGCCTGCATGTCGGCGTCTCGACACCGGACCATGGACAATGGCGTCCCGACCTCGGAGACACCCACATGCCGTACACCCTCCCCGAACTGCCCTACGCCTATGACGCGCTGGAGCCCCACGTCGATGCGCAGACGATGGAAATCCACCATTCCAGGCACCACCAGGCCTACATCACCAACGTGAACAAGGCGCTGGAAGGGACCGAACACGCGGAACGACCGATC
Source organism: Luteimonas sp. (assembly GCA_035474775.1). Taxonomy (GTDB): domain Bacteria; phylum Pseudomonadota; class Gammaproteobacteria; order Xanthomonadales; family Xanthomonadaceae; genus Luteimonas. The sequence continues at coordinate 49 of DATINB010000058.1, read as the reverse complement.
GACGAGCTGATCCGCGACATCGATGCGTTGCCCGAGAACCTGCGCGGCC
>DATINB010000057.1:0-4964 GCA_035474775.1 Luteimonas sp. | reverse complement strand
GTGCTGGTCGCCCGCGGCGACCGCGAGCGGATGATCCCGTTCGTGCAGCCGGACTATGTGGTGTCCGTGGATTTCGACGCCCGGCTGGTGACCGTGGACTGGGACGCCGACTTCTGATGGCGGTGACGTCGCGGGGTTGCGGGCTCGGCGAGCCGATCGACGGGTCGGAAAGCGGACAGGGACAGGACCAGGCGATGCGCATCGACGTGGTCAGCCTGTTCCCGGAATTCGTGCAGCAGGTGTCCGCGTTCGGGGTGGTCGGGCGTGCCTGCGAGCGGGGGCTGGTGTCGCTGCACGGCTGGAACCCCCGCGACCACGCCGAGGGCGCCTACCGCCGTGTCGACGATCGTCCGTTCGGCGGCGGCCCCGGCATGGTGATGCTGATCGATCCCCTGCGTGCCGCGCTGCGCGCCGCGCGGGCCGCGCATCCGGATCCGGTGCGCACCATTTACCTGAGTCCCCAGGGTGCCAGGCTTGGCCAGGCGCGGGTACGCGCGCTGGCCGCCGAGCCGCGGCTGCTGCTGCTGTGCGGCCGCTACGAGGGCATCGACGAACGCCTGGTCGCCGCGGAGGTGGACGAGGAGCTGTCGATCGGCGACTACGTTTTGTCCGGCGGCGAGCTGGCCGCGGCGGTGGTGGTGGACGCCGTGGTGCGCCTGCGCCCCGGCGTGCTCAACGATGCCGGTTCCGCCGAGCAGGACAGCTTCGAAGGCCATCTGCTGGATTGCCCGCATTACACCCGCCCGGTGGAGCACGAGACCGGGACCGTCCCTGAGGTGTTGCTGTCCGGCAACCATGCCGCGATCGCGGCATGGCGCCGGCGGGAGTCGCTGGAACGCACGCTGGCGCGCCGGCCGGACCTCCTGGACCAGGCCGAACTGACCGCTGCAGAGCGCGCCTGGGTCGGCGGGCAGTCCTGATCCGCGGCTGCCGCGTGCCGGCACCGGGTGCGCACGTTTCCGCCGGCGTCAAACCCCGCTATACTGCGCGGCTTATCATCCGGCCAACCCCCCTTTCATGCGGGTACGCCGTTCCTCCGACATTCCGACACCAGCAGGCCGTCCCATGAGCAAGCCCTCCCTCAACACGCTGTTGCAGGACTTCGAGTCCGCGCAGATCCAGCGCCAGCTTCCCGACTTCGGCCCCGGCGACACCGTCGTGGTGAACGTCAAGGTCAAGGAAGGCAACCGCGAGCGCGTGCAGGCCTACGAGGGCGTGGTCATCGCCAAGAAGAACGCCGGCCTGCATTCCGCGTTCACCGTGCGCAAGATCTCGCATGGCTTCGGCGTGGAGCGCGTGTTCCAGAGCCACAGCGCGATCATCGATTCGGTGCAGGTCAAGCGCCGCGGTTCGGTTCGCGCCGGCAAGCTGTACTACCTGCGCGGCCTGGAAGGCAAGAAGGCGCGCATCAAGGAAGACCTGGCGGGCCAGGCCAAGGCCAAGGCCAAGGCGAACGCTGCCGCCGCGGCGGCTGCCGCCGAGTAAGCTTCGCGACCTCGCGGTATGGACGGCCACCGAAAGGTGGCCGTCTGCGTTCAGGGTGCGCTCCAGCCCCCTGGGCGCATGGCGCCTGTCGTCATCGGCACATCGCCCTCCACTCGAGCGGCTAAAATGGCCGGCTCCCGCATCACGGATCGCCCCATGCCCCTGCACCCCTACGACCTGTTCGACGTCCGCTCGCTGTTGACTGAAGAGGAGCGCGCGGTGCAGGACACCGTGGCGCGCTTCACCGACGAACGCGTGCTGCCGATCATCGGCGACTGCTTCGACCAGGCGCGCTTCCCGCGCGAGCTGGTGCCGGAGATGGCCGAGCTCGGCCTGCTCGGTGCCACCCTTCCTGAAGAGTACGGCTGCGCCGGCCTCAACGCGGTCAGCTACGGGCTGATCTGCCAGGAACTCGAGCGCGGCGACAGCGGCATCCGCAGCTTCGCCAGCGTGCAGTCGTCGCTGTGCATGTACCCGATCTTCGCCTATGGCAGCGAGGACCAGCGCCGCCGCTGGTTGCCCGACATGGCCGCGGGCAAGGTCATCGGCTGCTTCGGGCTGACCGAGCCGCATGGCGGGTCCGACCCCGCCAACATGAAGACCCATGCCAAGCGCGACGGCGACGACTGGATCCTCAACGGCGCCAAGATGTGGATCACCAACGGCAACCTGGCCGACATCGCCATCGTCTGGGCCATGACCGACGACGGCATCCAGGGTTTCATCGTGGAGAAGGATTTCGCCGGCTACACCGCGCAGGAAATCCACAAGAAGATGAGCCTGCGCGCATCGGTGACCAGCGCGCTGTACTTCGACGGCGTGCGGGTGCCGGACAGCAACCGCCTGCCGAACGTCAAGGGCCTGAAGGGTCCGCTCGGCTGCCTCACGCAGGCACGCTACGGCATCACCTGGGGCCCCATCGGCGCCGCCATCGCCTGCCTCGACGAGGCGCTGACCTATTCCAAGGAGCGCATCCTGTTCGATCGCCCGGTGGCGGCCACGCAGAGCGCGCAGCTGAAGATGGCCGACTGGGCCCGGCGCATCACGTCGGCGCAGCTGCTGTCGCTGCAGCTCGGTCGCTTGAAGGACGCCGGCAACATGCAGCCCACGCAGGTTTCGCTGGCCAAGTGGAACAACTGCCGCATGGCCATCGACATCGCGCGCGAGGCGCGCGACCTGCTGGGCGGCGCCGGCATCACCACCGAGCACAGCCCGATCCGCCACGCGCTCAACCTGGAATCGGTGATCACCTACGAGGGCACCGAGACCGTGCACCAGCTGGTGGTCGGCCGCGAGCTGACCGGCATCAACGCCTTCGCCGGCTGAGCCCTGCGCGATGTCCGCCCTCGCCGTGTCCGCCGGGCCTGCGCTGAAGACGGCGCGGTTGCTGCTGCGCCCGCCGCTGCGCGAGGACTTCGATGCCTATGCGGAGCTGGTGGCCGACGCGGAGGCCACGCGCTTCATCGGTGGCCAGCTGCCTCGCGCGGCGGCGTGGCGTCGCTTCCTGCAGATGCCCGGTGCGTGGGCGGTGCAGGGCTTCGGGATGTTCTCGCTGATCGAACGGGCGAGCGGGGAGTGGGTCGGGCAGCTCGGCCCGTGGCAACCGGAAGGCTGGCCGGGTACCGAGGTCGGCTGGGCTTTGCACCGCCGCGCCTGGGGCCGGGGCTTCGCCACCGAAGCAGCGGAAGCGGCCATCGACTGGGCCTTCGCGACCCTCGGCTGGAGCGAGGTCATCCACTGCATCGACGACGGCAACATCGCCTCGCAGCGACTCGCGCGGCGCCTGGGCTCGAGCGTGTTGCGGCGGTCGAAGTTGCCGCCCCCGTACGAAACCAGCGTGGTCGACGTCTGGGGCCAGTCGCGTGCGCAATGGCAGGCGCGCCGCGTGGCGGGTGCCCCGTGCTGACAGGGCCCCGAAGTTCCGGCGTCTTGCACCGTTGAGTCGGGTCCTGTCCTTTCTGGCGGCGATCGCCTTGTTGGCGGCCAGCGGAGTCGGCGACTGTGCCATCGCCGTCGATGCCGACGTGGCGAGGGCGCCATTGCCCGGATGGGTTGTACGCTACGCCCTGCCCGAGGCCCGAAACGTCCGCTCCAGCAGTGGGGTGCGGTACCTGCTGATCGATGATCAGACCAATCTGGCCAGCACCGTGCCGGTATACGTCCGCACCATGGGGTACGAGGTGGTCAGCGAACGTGGGCTGACCGAGGCCGGCCGCTTCACCCTGTCGTACCAGCCCCTCTACGAGACCGTGCAGTTGCATGCGGTGGATGTGCAGCGCGACGGCGCGTGGAAGGACCGGCTGGCGGAAGTGGACGTGGAGGTCCTGCGCCGCGAGTCCGACCTGGAGACGTCGATCCTCGACGGGCGTTTGACGTTGCACGTGACCGTGCCCGATCTGCGCGTCGGCGACCGCGTCGTCTATCGTTACAGCGTACGAGGCGGCAACCCGGTTTTCGGCCGCTACCATTTCACCCGATACGGGGGCAGCTACGGTGTCGCCGTGGGCGAGCGACGGGTGCGCTATTTGTTTCCTGCAGCGCTGCCGCTGCGCTGGCGTGTGATAGGCCAACCCTACCGTCAGCACGAGACGCGAGCAGGCGATCTCCGCACGCTGTCCATGGTGGCGGGGCCGGTGCCGCGGACGCTTGAGCAGCCCGATACGCCCGGCTGGTACGACCCGACGGGGACGATCGAGGTGACCACCGCACGCGACTGGGCCGAGGTCGCAACGTGGGGCGCCCGCCTGTATCCGGCACAGATGGACGATCGCGGACTGGCCAGCGAATTGACCCGCAACCTGCGCCTCGACAGGCGCGACCCCGCTGGATCGCTGGAGCGGGCCGTCGCGTTCGTCCAGGGCGACGTGCGCTACATGGCGGTCGGCCTGGGCGCGAACTCGCATGTCCCGTACCCGCCGTCCATCACCGTGAGGCGCCGGTTCGGCGACTGCAAGGACAAGTCCGCGCTCCTGGTCGCATTGCTGGCGGAAGCGGGAATCGAATCCGAGCCAGTGCTCGTGAACACGGTCGCTCGTGGCACGGTTCGCGACTGGTTCCCCAGCGCTGCCGTATTCGACCATGTGGTCGTGCGCGTGCACATGCCGGACGGGGACACCTGGGTCGATGCCACCCGGGATCGTGAACGTGGCCCCTTGACGGAGCGGGAGCCGGTGGAGTTCGGAGTTGGCCTGCCGCTGCGCGCCGGCAGCGGGCTCGTCGAGATTCCGGCCCTGGTGCCGGCCGACCCGCTGATCGATGTGCAGCAGCGCATCCGCATCGAGCGTGCGGGTGCGCGCTGGAACGGCTTCTTCGGCGTGGTCACCACTTACCGTCAGTCTGCCGCAGTCCCGATCCGCCAGCAGTTCCAGGAGGAGGACGAATCGGAGATCGGCGACCAGTACCTTGCCTACATGCACGGGTTCTATGACGGGATCCGCGCCAATGCCCTGCCTCGCGGCGCCGAAGAAGGAAGTGACGGG
>DATINB010000056.1:0-3713 GCA_035474775.1 Luteimonas sp. | reverse complement strand
GCGGCGACCTGCGGGCGCGGCATCCACAGCCCCAGCCTCGGCAGGGCCCGCCACAGCCCGCCAGCCAGCAGCGCGAAGAAACCCGCGACCAGGCCGACGTGGAACCCCGAAATGGCGATGAGATGGGTCAGCCCGGTGGCGCGCAGGATCTCCCAGTCCAGCTCGGTCAGCCCGCGCGTGTCGCCCAGCGCCAGCGCGCGCACGAAACGCGACGATGCCTGCGGCACCGCCACCACGATGCGCGCCGCACGCCGGTCGCGCCACGCATCGATGCCCGCCGCCGGCGACAGCCGTCGCGCCGACGCCTCGTCCCGCACATAGCCCGTGGCCGACACCCGCTGTGCGAACGCATGTTTCTCGCTGTCGAGCGTCCCCGGATTGCGTAGCCCCCGTGGCGCCCGCAGCCGGACCCGCAACTGCCAGCGGCTACCCGGCTCGATCGTCGCCCGCACAGGCGCGTGGCCTGCGGCCGACGCCCGTCCACGCCGCGCGTCGTGGTCGTACCACGCCAACCGCAAGCGCTTGCCACGCAGGAACGGCGCGATGCCGGCCTCGTCATCCACCACGAACACGAACCGCGTGCGCGCCGCCTCGTGCCAGGGCAACTCCACCACCCGCCCGCGAATTGCGAAATCTCCCCGCTCACTCGCAACCGGAAGCTGCGCACCCAGCGCATGCGCCGCATGCAACCCGCACAGCCCGAAGCCGACCAGTAACGCGCCGCCCACCCTGAGCCCGGCCCGCCCCGGCAGCAGCCACGCATGTGCGCACCGCTGCAGCCACGCCCGCCTCGCCCACCACCCCGCCGTGCCCAACAGCAACAGGCCCAGCGAAGCCGGCCAGGGAAGCAGCCAGGGCAACGCCAGGCACCCGGCCGCCCCCGCCACCAGCGCAGCAGCCGTGGCCGCCCCCAACGGCACCACCAGGTCGGGCGACTCCTCCAAGCGACCTCTCCACACCCCGGCCGCCCAGCCTCTCTCCGGCAGCGCCAGGCCACGATTGCCGGGCAGCCCGCCACGTGTTCAGGAAACGCAGCACGCGCGCCCCGGGATGCGCCGATGGATCGCTCAGCCACGCGCCGCGAACCCGCGTGGACCATCAAGGCCGCAGTGCGGCAGGCCCCGCTGCGGGCACGCGTGCGTAGCGCACAGGGAAGTGTGCCGCCGGCGAGTCGGCCCTGGATGGCCGACCAAACGGGCGCGCGCGTGCCTCCGGCCGGCCCGCCGAGCAGCCATCCCGAACACCTGCTGTGGCTGTGGCTGTGGCTGTGGCTGTGGCCGGGGCGGTGGGCTATGCCCGTGCCGTGCCACGGCCGTTCTTGCGCTTCAGCCGGAGCGCCCGGCCCGGGACTTCTAGACCTCCGCCGCGGGCACCTCACGCAACTTCCCCGCATGCAACTCCAGCACCCGGTCCAGCCGCCGCGCCAGCCGCCGGTCGTGCGTGACCAGCGCCAGGCTGGTCTTCTTCTCACGGTTCAGTTCCAGCATCAGCTCGAACACCGTCGCCGCCGTCTTCTCGTCCAGGTTGCCGGTCGGCTCGTCGCCGAGCACGCAGGCCGGGCTGTTGACCAGCGCCCGCGCCACCGCCGCACGCTGCCGCTCGCCACCCGAGAGCTCACCCGGCTTGTGCTCCAGACGATGCCCCAGCCCCACCGACTCCAGCAACGCGCGCGCCCGCGCCGATGCATCGCGCACCGAGGCACCGTCGAGCAGCACCGGCAGCATCACGTTCTCCAGCGCCGTGAACTCCGGCAACAGGTGATGGAACTGGTACACGAACCCCAGCGCCCGGTTGCGCAGCTTGCCGCGCGCCGCGTCCGACAGCGCGCTCATCTTCTGGCCGGCCACGAACACCTCGCCCGCGGTCGGCGTGTCCAGCCCACCCAGGAGGTGCAGCAGCGTGCTCTTGCCGGCACCGGAGGCACCCAGGATGGCGACCGTCTCGCCGGCATCGATCTCGAGATCCAGGCCGTCGAACACCGGGGTGTGCAGTGCACCCTCCGCATAGGTCTTGGCCAGCCGCTCCGCACGGATCACGTCGCCGGTGCGGGCCTCCGGCGTCGCGGCGGGCTCCCCAGCCGCGGCCGTCGATGCGACCGATGCGGTGCTGTCGGACGTGGACGATGCCGACATGTTCGGATCATTCATAACGCAGCGCCTCCGCCGGTGCCGTGCGCGCCGCGCGCCAGGCCGGGTAGATGGTGGCGACGAACGCCATGGCCAGCGCGACCAGCGCGATCCACAGCACGTCGTGCGGATCGAGCTCGGTGGGCAGGCCGGTGATGTAGTAGACGTCGGCCGGCATCAGCACCACGCCGAAGGCACGCTCGATCAGGCGCAGGATCGACTCCAGGTTGAGCGTGAGCAGAACCCCGCCGACCACCCCGAGCAAGGTGCCGATCACCCCGATCAGCGAGCCTTGCACCATGAACACCTGCATCACCCCGCGCGGGGTCAGGCCCAGCGTGCGCAGGATGGCGATGTCGGCCTGCTTGTCGGTGACCAGCATCACCTGCGACGACACCAGGTTGAACGCGCCCATGGCGATGATCAGCGACAGCAGGATCGCCATCATGGTCTTCTCCAGGCGCAGCGCGCGGAACATGTTGGCGTTCTCGCTGGTCCAGTCGCTGACCCGGTACGGTCCCTCCAGCCGCAGCGCGAGATCGCGCGCGACGTCGAAGGCCAGGTCCATGTCGTGCAGGTTGAGGCGCACGCCGGTGACGCCGTCGCCCATGCGCATCAGCCGCTGCGCATCGGCCATGTGCACCACCGCCAGGCCCTTGTCGTATTCCTGATAGCCGGCCTCGAAGATGCCGCTCACCGTGAAGCGCTTGAGTTGCGGGATCGCGCCCATGGGCGTGGTCTGGAAGTCGGTGGTGACCACCACCTTGTCGCCGATGCCGACGCCCAGCCACATCGCCAGTTCCTTGCCGAGCACGATGTTGTAGCTGCGCGGGGTCAGCGATTCCAGCTTGCCCTGCACCATGCGCTGGCCGAGCACCGACACCGTGGCCTCGTCCCTGGGCAGCACGCCGCGCAGCATGCCGGGTTGCCGTCGCGCGCCGGACAGCAGTGCCTCGGTGGCGATGTATGGCGCGACGCCTGCGATCCGGGGGTCGCGCCGCGCCTCGGCCATCGCGGCCTGCCAGTTGCGCATCGGTTCGCCATCGGCGCTGATGGTGGCGTGCTGGGTCATCTGCAGCATGCGGTCGCGGATCTCGCGCTGGAACCCGCTCATCACCGCCAGCGTGGTGATCAGCGCGGCGACGCCGATGGCGATGCCGAGGATCGATGCCATCGAGATGAACGAGATGAAATTGTTGCGGCGCTTTGCGCGCAGGTAGCGCAGGCCGATGGCGACGGGGACGGGTCTGAACATGGGGACTCACGGACGGGCGCCGCCGTTGGGCCGGCGCGGCGCGAAGGCCGCTATGGTGCCATCGATGCCGCGTTGCCCGCGGGCCGCGGCCCGGGCGCGGCCAGACGCAGTTCACGTCGCGACGCCGCAGGCAGCGTATCCGGCCACCAGGCCAGGCTTCGGCGACGGCCCGCGGCGGTCCGCCACGACAGGACCGCGAGCGGGCCGCGCCACTGCAACCGGGCGTCCACCACCGGGGCTCCATCGATCGATGTCGCCGTGGCGGCGCCACCGGGCACGCCATGGAGCGTGACGACCTGCATCGGTCGGCGCGACTCGCGACGAAGCTCGCG
>DATINB010000055.1:0-8172 GCA_035474775.1 Luteimonas sp. | reverse complement strand
GATCACGCGGATCACCTTCTTCCACGTCTGCACTTCCTGGCGGCGCAGCTCGGCGGTCAGCTGGCGCAGCAGCACCAGCTCATGGCGGCGTCCGTTCAACCGGAACACCCGGCGCGACAGGTGGAAGATGTCCTCGTTGTCTTCGTCGCCGACCGTGAACATGGCATCGCCGCCGCGCGCGAAGGCATCGCGCAGTGCCTCCGGGGCAGCGGCGAGCAGGGCATCGAAGCCCTGCCCTTCGAGCTTGCGACCTTCACCCAGGAGCTTCCGCGCCGCGACGTTGGCGTGCACGATGCGAACCGCGGGATCCACCAGCAGCATGGCCACCGGCGTGTTCTGGACCATCGTGTCGAGCAGCAGTTCGCGCTGCACCAGGCCCAGGCGCTGCTCGCGCAGGGTGTCGCCGAGCGACTGGTGGCTCGCCACCAGCTCGCGCAGCTCCGGGCTGCCGTCCCAGGCCACGCCGAAGCTGTAGTCGCCGTCGCGGTAGCTGGCCACGCTGCCGGCCAGCGCACGGAAGAGCGCATGGGCGGGATGCAGCAGCCGGCCCACGTGGTAGAGCAGCAGCGGCAGCGGCAGCAGGGCGGCCAGCGCCACCGCGTGCCAGGCAGGGCCCTGCAGCCAGTGCCGGAGCCAGAGCGCCAATGCGCCGGAGGCCAGCATGTAGCCGAACACCAGCGCGCCCAGCAGCACGCGCAGCGGCAGGCGCCCCAGCAGCCGCATCAGTCGCGGCGCAGGCCGAGACGATCGAGGCGCCGGTACAGCGCCTGCCGGGACAGGCCGAGCTCGATCGCGGCCTGCGCCAGCACGCCGTTGCTGCGCGCCAGTGCCGCCTCGATCGCCGCGCGGTCGGGCTCGTCGCCGCCACGGTTGGTCGTCGCGGCCGCGCCGGTCGGCAACCCGAGCCCATCGGCAGTGATGGCCGCGCCGTTGGCGAGCAGCGCCGCGCGCTGCACCACGTTGCGCAGCTCGCGCACGTTGCCCGGCCAGCCGTGGCGCAGGAGCGCACGCTCGGCGTCGCTGGACAGCTGCCTGCCCGCGGGCAGGAAATGCCGCGCCAGTGGCAGGATGTCGTCGGGCCGTTCCGCAAGCGGCGACAACCTCAGCTCGATGGCATTGAGCCGGTAGTACAGGTCTTCGCGGAAGCGTCCGTCGGCGATGCAGGCCGGCAGGTCGGCGTTGGTGGCGCTGACCACGCGCACCTTGACCTGGCGCTCGCGGTTGGCGCCCAGCCGCGTGAAGCGCCCGGTCTCCAGCACGCGCAGCAGCTTGACCTGGCCGGCGAGTGGCAGGTTGCCGATCTCGTCCAGGAACAGCGTGCCACCGTCGGCGGCCTCGAACTTGCCCTCGCGGGCCTTGCCGGCGCCGGTGTAGGCGCCGGCCTCCGCGCCGAACAGTTCGGCCTCGATCAGCTCGCCCGGCAGCGCACCGCAGTTCAACGCAACGAAGGGCCCGTCGCGGACCGCGGAGTTGGCATGCACGATCGCCGCGATCTTTTCCTTGCCGCTGCCGTTGGGGCCGGTGACCAGCACCGGCAGTTCCGACCGTGCCACCTGGCAGGCCATCGCCAGCAGCCGTTCGCTGGCCGGATCGGCATACACCACGCCGCACAGGTCGTTGCCCTGCGCCAGCGCGTCGCGCCGACGGCGTTCGCCCTGGTGGTGGCGGGCCAGTTCGCGGCGCGCTTCCGACAGTTCCAGCAGGTTGTTGACCGTGGCCAGCAGCTTGCGGTCGTCCCATGGCTTGGCGAGGTAGTCGGCGGCGCCGGCGCGCACCAGGTCGACCGCCGACTCCAGGTGCGTCCATGCGGTCAGCAGGATCACCGGAAGGTCGGGCTCGCGTTCGCGGATCGCATGGAACAGCGCCACGCCCTCGTCGCCCGAGGTGGTGTCGGCGTGGAAGTTCATGTCCTGCAGCACCAGGTCGATGCCGCCCTGGCGCAGCCGCGCCAGCCCGGCATCCGGCCCGTCGGCGGTCACCGCGTCGATGTCGTGCAGCGAGAACAGCACCTCGAGCGCGGTGGCAACCGCCGGGTTGTCGTCGATGATCAGCAGGGTGGGCATCGGGCAAGGGTACCGGGCGCGGGCGACGGCATCAGACCGAGCGCGTGGCCACCGCCGGCGGGACCGCCGCGGCACGCCGTGCGGGTCCGAACACGGCCAGCTGGCCCAGCAGCCACAACGCCACCGCGCCGATCGGCAGGTACGACAGTGGCAGCCGCGGCAGCTCGTAGCGCGCCATCAGCAACTGGTTGATGCCGTAGGCCAGCAGCATGCCGGCCGCGATGCCGATGGTGGCCAGGATGAAGTTCTCGGTCTGGAAGTAGCGCAGGATCTGCCCGCGGGTGGCGCCCAGCGCGCGGCGTACGCCGATCTGCTTGGTGCGCTGCTGCACCCAGAAGCTGGCAAGGCCGACGATGCCGAGCGCGGTGACCACCAGCAGCGCGATGCACACGGCGACCAGCAGCCACACCATCGAACGGTCGGCCTGGAAATAGTCCTCGCGCAGCGCCTGCAGCGACTTGCTGTTGTCCTCGAGCACGATGCGGTTGGGCCCCAGCGCCTGCAGCGTCTTCTTGGCGGCGGCCAGCACCTCGTCGCGGCGCGCCGGGTCGGTGCGCAGCAGATAGTTGCCGCCGAGGCTGTACGGCACCCGCACCGGCAGGATCATCGAAAACTCGTTCTCGGCCGGACCCGCGCGCAGGTTCGGGCGCACCAGGTTGGCCACCACGCCGATCACCCGGGTGGCGTCGCCGTCACCGAGGTAGAACGACTTGCCGATGGCATCCTGGCCGGGGAACAGCTTGTCCGCGGCCTTGCGGGTGAGGATCGCGCCGCTCGGCGCCAACTCGGCATTGGGGGCGTCGAGCGCCGCCCATTCGATGATCTCGTCCGGATTGAAGTTGCGGCCCTGCACTAGCGTGAGCCCGAGGGTGGGCAACAGCGAATCGTCGCCCATGTACATCGCGAAGTTGGCCGTCGGCCGGTCCTGGTCGGGGGTCAGGTTGACGGAGGTGTTCCACGAGGAGTTGACGAACGGCAGCTGGTTGGTGACGGTGGCCCCGACGACGCCCGGCAATGCGCGCAGCGCCGCGAGATCCGTGCGGGTGAGCGCATCCGCATTCTCGTCCTCGCCGATGCCGGTGATCTGCACGCGGACGAGCGCGTTGTCGGTGAGGCCGCTCACCATGCCGATGCGCTCGATCCGGTTGCCGATCAGGAACAGCGCATTGCAGATGATCGCGCAGCTGAGCGCGATCTCGACCACGATCAGGGCCGCGGCGGTCTTGTGGCGCTGCAGCGTGGAGAGGATGGGGCGGATGTCCATTGGAACTCCTGGCGCGTGGCGGCCGCCGTGGCGGCCGCGGGGAAGGGCGGCTACTGGGTCTTCAGCTGGATGGCCGGCGTGATCTGCATGGCACGCCAGGCCGGAAGGATGCCGGCGAGCAGGCTGGCCAGCAGCGCCAGCGCGAACGTGGCCAGCAGCATCCAGGGGTCGAGTTCGGCCAGCTTCGCGTAGCTCGCCGGCTGCTGGCGCACCGCCCACAGCCCGAGCAGCGCGAGCCCCAACCCCAGGATGCCGCCGGCCATGCCGATCGCCCCGGCTTCCACCAGGCACTGCGCGAAGATCGCGCGCCGCGACGCACCCAGCGCACGGCGCACGCCGATCTCGGCACTGCGACGCAGGAACTTGGCCAGCAGCAGGCCCACGGTGTTGACCAGGCAGACCAGCAGGAAGCCCAGCGCCAGCCACACCTGCAGCCGCACGTCGCCGGGCACCACTTCGTTGAAGTCCAACCAGCCCATCACGTCGTGCATCTCGACGTTGGACGGGCGCTCGAAGCGGCCGGCCGCCTTCTGCTGCGCCGAGTAGTTCTCCAGGTAGCGGCGGTACTCGGCGGCCTTGGCCGGCGTGTCCAGCTGCACCCAGTACTGGATCCACGTGCAGGGTGCGTTGACGCCGGTCTCGCCTTCCGGATCCTCGCTGTCGTTGTTGCCCCAGCAGTCCATGCTGCCGTTGCGGCCCATCTTGAGGTCGCGCGAGGTGGAGAAGGGCAGCAGCACCTGTTCCGGGTCGCCGAAGCGGTCGCTGTTCATGTCATAGAACTTCGGCACCGGCAGCCAGTCGTCGATCACGCCGACGATGCGGAATGCATGGCGATCGATCTGGAGCGACTTGCCCACGCTGTTGCCGCCGCCGAAGACCTTGTCGTTGAGCGACTTGGCGATCACCGCCACGCGCTCGCGCGAGGCGTCCGCCGCGGCGGGCCAGCCGGTGCCGTACAGGAACGGCACCTCGAACATCGGGAAGATGTCCGCGGTCGCGTAGCGGGCATCGACCAGCATCGGGCTCACGCCGGCGCGTTCGGGTTCCACGCTGACCGAGCCACCGGTGGTCATCGTCTGGCGGTCGCCGCGCGCCTCGCGCAGCAGGGCCTCGGCATCGAAGCGGGTCAGCTGCCCCGGCGGATCCTCGCCCGGCTCCATGCCGTTCGTCGAACGCGGATCGAGCTGCGGATAGAACAGCTGTGCGCTCTTCTGCGGGATCGGGTCTCCCGACAGCACGTGGAACACCGTCAGCGTGGTCATGCTGGCGCCGATGCCGAGCGCGATCGCCAGCACCATCAGCGCGGTCAGCACCCGGTTGCGGCGGAAGCTGCGCAGCGCAAGGTTGGCGTAGTAGCCGAACATCCCGTTCCCCGACACGGCACTCTCCTCAGGCGTTGGACGCGGTGGTGGTGTCGCGCGCGGCCTGCGGCACGCGCGCCAGGCTGGGCTCGACCGACAGGTCGGTGGCCATGCCGTCGACGATGTGCACGTTGCGCTGCGCGCGCGCGGCGAGTTCCGGGTCGTGGGTGACCATCACGATGGTGGTGCCCTGCTGGTTGATGTCCTCCAGCAGCTCCAGCACGCTGCGCGCCATCTGCGAATCCAGGTTGCCGGTGGGTTCGTCGGCCAGCAGCAGGCGCGGGCTGCCGGCCAGTGCGCGCGCGATGGCCGCGCGCTGCTGCTGGCCCCCGGAGAGTTCCGCCGGGAAGTGCTTCATGCGCGAGCCCAGCCCCACCAGCCCCAGCGCGTCCTCGATGCGCAGCCTGCGCTCGTTGGCCGGCATGCCGCGGTAGCGCAGCGGCACGTCGACGTTGTCGAACAGGTTGAGGTCGGGGATCAGGTTGAAGCTCTGGAAGATGAAGCCGATCTTCTGGTTGCGCAGCCGGCTGCGCGCGTTGTCGTCGAGCCCCTGCACGTTCTCGCCGTCGAGGGTGAACGTGCCGCCGGTGAAGGTCTCCAGCAGCCCGGCGATGTTGAGGAACGTGGTCTTGCCGGAGCCCGACGGCCCGGTGACGGCGACGAACTCGCCGTCCTTCACGTGCAGGTCCAGCGAGCGCAGCGCGTGGGTTTCGACGAGTTCGGTGCGGTAGACCTTGGTGACCTGGCGCATGTCGAGCATGGCGTGCGTGTCCTTGTCTGGAAGCGGTAGGGGCTGTCAGCCGATGCGGAACAGGGCGCCCGGCGATGCGTCGCGCAGGTAGCGGCCGGCCGGCCGACGCACGGCCTTCGCCGGCGCGTTGGCGCTGGGCGCGTGGTCGCCGCCCGTGGCATCGAAGGCGAACAGTTCGTGCAGGCGCGGCGCGACCGCGTCGGCCAGGTCGTCGGAGGTCCAGTGCAGCGGGAACGGGAAGGCGGTGGCGGTGGTCATGTCACTCTCCTGAAATGCGGATGCGGTCTGCGTTGTCGAACTGGTCCGCGCCGGACACGACGATGCGATCGCCGGGCTGCAGGCCAGAGGTGATTTCCACCGCACCGAGGCTGCTGACCCCGGTGGTGATCGGACGGCGCACGGCGACGCCGTCGTCGACGACGTAGGCGAAGCGGCCGCCGTCCTGTTCCAGGAACGGCCCGCGCTCGACCTTGAGCACGTTGCGGCGGGTGTCCAGCACGATGCGCGCGCTGAGCCGCTGGTTCTGGCGCAGCCCGGGCGGCTGCCTGCCTTCGGCGAAGCGCAGGCGGGCGTTGACCTCGCCGTTCACCACTTCCGGGGACACCGCGGACACCTCGGCGGCATAGGTGCGCGCATTGCTCGCGACCTCCGCCGGAATGCCGATGGCGAGGTCGCGGGCAAAGCTTTCCGGCACCTTGATCTCGAGCTCGAACACGGAGAGGTCGACCACGCTCAGGATCGCCGCGTTGGCGGCCACGTTGGTGCCCTGTGGCACCTGCACCTGGCCGACCTGGCCGTCGAACGGCGCACGCAGCGTCAACGCATCGACCTGGCGCTGCAGTTCCGCGGCGACCGCGCGCTGGCGATCGGCCAGCAGGCGCTTGTTGCGGGCATCGATGGTGGCGCCCTGGCCCTGCAGCCCGTAATCCTTGCGCGCGGCGGCAAGGCCGAGTTCGGCCTTCTTGAGGCCGTCCTCGGCACGCGCCACGTCGACCTGCGGCACCGCGCCGCCGTCGAAGCCGACCCTGTAGCGTTCCAGGTCGCGCTTGGCGGCGGTGACGTCGATGCCGGCCTGGTCCAGGACCTTGCGCGCATCCGACCGGGACAGCTCGGCGTCCAGCACGGTGCGGTTGGCCTCGGCCTCGAGGCTGGCCAGGGTCGATTCCTCCTGCACCAGCTTGCTGCGCAGTTCCGGACTGTCGATGACGGCCAGTACCTGGCCGCGCTTCACCGCATCGCCGGAGACCACTTCGAGCGCGACGGTGCCGCCGGCGATGGCGTACAGGGTGGGGCTGTTGGCGGCGATCAGGCGGCCGTCGGCGGCGATGTCGCGGACCAGGTCGCCGCGGGTGACCTCGCCGATGCGCAGGCGGGCGGCATCGTGGGAACGCCCGCCGGCCGACCAGCCGATGGCGACCCAGGCCGCCAGGGCCACGGCGAGCACTGCCACCGCGCTGCCGACGATCCAGGGCTTGCGGCGCTGCCGGCGCACCGGGGCGTCGCCCAGGGTCTGGTCCTGGCCGGAGGTGTCACGGATGCGGGCGCGTTCTTGCATGGGGTTTCGATGCTGTGCGGTGGTGAACGGTTGCAAAGCAGCGCAAGGGCCGTGCCAATGCCAAGTCATTGAATTCATTGCGGGCCGGCGGTGTGGACGGTGTCCGCGCGGACACTGTCCGCGTCCGCGCGGACGGCCGTCGCGGTCCTGGCCGTTAGACTGGGCGGCTTCCAGGGAGGGTGCGGGCCATGTGTGGAATCGTCGGTGCGATCGCGGATCGCGATGTGGTTCCGGTCCTCATCGAGGGACTCAAGCGGCTCGAATACCGCGGCTACGACTCCGCCGGCATCGCGGTGGTCGACGGCGACGCGATCCAGCGCGTGCGCCGGACCGGCCGGGTCTCGGAAATGGAAGCCGCGGCCACCGCCGAAGGCTTCAGCGCCACGCTCGGCATCGGCCACACGCGCTGGGCCACCCACGGCGGGGTGACCGAGTCCAACGCGCACCCGCACGCCAGCCACGGCGTGGCGCTGGTGCACAACGGCATCATCGAGAACCACGAGGTGCAGCGCGAACGCCTCGCGGCGCTGGGCTACGCGTTCGAGTCGCAGACCGACACCGAGGTCATCGCGCACCTGATCCATTCGCACCTGAAGGCGGGCGCGGGCCTGCTGGGTGCCGTGCAGGCCGCGGTGCGCGAGCTCGACGGCGCCTACGCACTGGCGGTGGTCAGCCGCGACGAGCCGGAGCGCATCGTATGCGCGCGCATGGGTTGCCCGCTGCTGGTCGGGCTGGGCGAGGGCGAGAACTTCGTCGCTTCCGACGTCTCGGCCATCCTGCAGGCCACGCGCCGGGTGATCTTCCTGGAAGAGGGCGATACCGCGGACGTCACCCGTGGCGGCGTGCGCGTGTTCGACGCCGACGGCGCCGAGGTGCAGCGCGACGTGCACCTGTCCGACGTCTCGCTGGCCTCGCTGGAGCTGGGCCCGTACCGCCACTTCATGCAGAAGGAGATCCACGAGCAGCCGCGCGCGATCGCCGACACGATCGAAGCGATCATGGACGCCGGCGACTTCGTGCCTGAGCTGTTCGGCCCCGGCGCGGCGGACGTGCTGCGCGACATCGAGGGCGTCAAGATCCTCGCCTGCGGCACCAGCTACTACGCCGGCATGACCGCGCGCTACTGGATGGAGGCGATCACCGGCCTGCCGTGCAGCGTCGAGATCGCGAGCGAGTAC
>DATINB010000054.1:0-6207 GCA_035474775.1 Luteimonas sp. | reverse complement strand
GTCGAACTTCTTGCCCTTGGCGACCTTCTCGGCGAGCTTCTGCGCCTTGTCCTTGTCGACCTGGCCTTCCACCTGCTCGACCAGCGACAGCACGTCGCCCATGTCGAGAATGCGGCTGGCCACGCGGTCCGGATGGAACACGTCGAGGCCATCGACCTTCTCGCCGGTGCCCACGAACTTGATCGGCTTGCCGGTGATGTAGCGCACCGACAGCGCGGCGCCACCACGCGCGTCACCGTCGGTCTTGGTCAGTACCACGCCGGTAAGCGGCAGCGCCTCACTGAATGCCTTGGCGGTGGCGGCGGCATCCTGGCCGGTCATGGCATCGACCACGAACAGCGTCTCGACCGGGTTGACCGCGGCGTGCAGCGCCTTGATCTCGGCCATCATCGCGTCGTCGATGGCGAGCCGGCCCGCGGTATCGACGATCAGCACGTCGACGAACGAGCGCCGCGCATCCTCGATCGCGGCCTTGACGATGGCCACCGGCTGCTGGGTGTTGTCGGACTCGAAGAACGCCACGTCGACCTGGGTGGCCAGGGTGCGCAGCTGCTCGATGGCGGCCGGCCGGTAGACGTCGGCCGACACCACCATCACCTTCTTCTTGCGCTTGTCCTTGAGGTGCTTCGCCAGCTTGCCGACCGTGGTGGTCTTGCCCGCGCCCTGCAGGCCGGCCATCAGGATCACCGCCGGCGCCGGCACGTTGAGGTTGAGGTCGGAAGCGGTGGCGCCCATGACCGCGGTCAGCTCGTCACGGACCACCTTGATCAGGGCCTGCCCGGGGGTCAGGCTCTTCAACACTTCCTGGCCGACCGCACGCACCTTGATGCGCTCGATCAGCGCCTGCACCACCGGCAGCGCCACGTCGGCCTCGAGCAGCGCGATGCGCACCTCGCGGGTGGCCTCGCGGATGTTCTCGTCGGTGAGGCGGCCGCGCCCGCGCAGGCGCTCCATGGTGCTGGACAGGCGCTGGGTCAGGGACTCGAACATGGCGGGCCGGGCTGGGAACGGACCGCCCATCATACCGGCCCTGCGCACGCGCGATCCCGTCGCCCATGCCCGTTGCGGGCTGCGCGCCGGTGGCGCAAGCCGCCGGGCCCATGGCATGCGACACTGCGTGGATGACAATGATTCTCATCGCAAGCGGGCTGTACCTGCTGGCCACCCTGCTGCTGGCCCGCAACCTCGCCGGCGATGGCATGCCACCGGGGCGCAGATGGGCAATCCCCGCCGCGCTTGCCGCGGGGTTGCACGTCGGCGCGCACGCGCGCGCCTGGCATGCCCAGGGCGGGGTCGACCTGCACTTCTTCGCGGCACTGTCGCTGGTCGGCTTCGGCATGGCGGTGCTGACGCTGGCCGTTGCGGCGCGGGGGCGCATGGCCGCACTCGGCGTGGTGGTGCTGCCGATCGCCGCCGCCAGCGCGCTGGGCTATGGCCTGTACGGGCCGCACGTGCCGGAAGGGCTGGACTGGCGCCTGCAGCTGCATGCGTGGTGTGCACTGCTGGCCTACGCCACGTTGGCCGTGGCAGCCGTGCTGGCCGTGATGCTGTGGCTGCAGGAACGCGCGCTGCGACGGCGCGACTTCCAGGGCTGGCTGCGCGCACTGCCGCCACTCACCGAACTCGAGCATCTGCTGTTCCGCACCATCAGCGTGGGTTTCGTGCTGTTGACCGCGACCCTGCTGACCGGCGCGGTGTTCGTCAGCGACCTGTTCTCCCAGCAGCTGATCCACAAGACCGTGCTCAGCGTGCTGTCGTGGCTGGCTTTCGGCGCCCTGCTCGTCGGACGCTGGCGTGCCGGCTGGCGCGGGGCCACCGCAGCGCGCTGGACGCTGGTGGCCATGGCGCTGCTGGTGCTGGCGTTCTTCGGCAGCAAGTTCGTGATCGAGATGCTGCTCCAGGGGCGTTGAGACGCCGTCCGTTTAGTTGTATTGACAACTATTGCATGGGCTATCAAAATACCGCCCATGTCGTCGCCCCCCGTCGAGCAACCGTCCACGTCAGCGCCCGCTCCCAGCGGCTCCTCGCTCGCCCTGCTGTTCCGCCAGGTGCGAGATGCCATGTGGGCGCGCATGTCCGACGAACTGGCCCGGGCCGGGCATGACCTGAGCTTCAGCCAGTACATCGTGCTGAAGAAACTCGCCGAGGGCGCCGCCCGCGCCACCGACCTCGCGCGCGCCGCGGAACTCGACCCGGGCGCGATGAGCCGGCTGCTGGACCGGCTAACCGAGCGCGGATTGATCGCGCGGATCGCCGACCCCGACGACCGCCGGGCGCTGCAGGTCGCGCTGACCCCCGAAGGCGCGGCGAGCTGGGGCGACATCGACCAGTGCGGCCGTCGTGTGCGCGAGCGGGCGCTGTCCGGCCTGTCGTCGCACGAACAGCAGCAGCTCACGCGCCTGCTGGAGCAGGTGCGCAACAACCTTTCCTTTCCGGACCCATGAACATGATCCGTCCATCGAACGGCGCCCTCCGCGGGGTTCCGGCGGCGGCCTCGCTGTTCCCCGCGTTGCTGCTCACCGTCCTCGCAGCCAGCGGCTGTGCCAGCACGCAGGGCCTGTCGCCACGGACCGCGTTGCTCGACGCCGACGGCCTGTCCGCGGCGCGGATGCTGGAGTCCGGCGCCCACAGCGAGGCTGCCTTCCCGACCGCCGCCTGGTGGAGCGCACTCGGCGATCCACAGCTGGATGCGCTGGTGCGCGAAGCCCTGCAGGACAGTCCGAGCTTGGCGATCGCCGACGCACGTGCACACCAGGCGCAGGCGCAGGCCGGGCTGGCCGACGCGGCGCGGCGTCCGACGCTGGGCGCCGCGGCCCGCTACACCGGCGTGCAGTTGCCCGCCACCATCGCGCCGGAACCACTGGGTGGCGAGCTGCAGGCCAGCACCGTGCTGATGCTCGATTTCGAATGGTCACCGGACCTGTGGGGTGGCGACCGCGCGCGCTATGAGGCCGCGGTGGGCCAGGCGCGTGCAGCCGAGGTGGACGCGCAGGCAGCCCGGCTTGCGCTGGCGTCGAACGTGGCACGCACCTACATCGGGTTCGCGCAGGCGCAGGACGCGATTGCCGTCGCCGAACGCGAGCAGGCACGCGCCACGCGCCTGCTGGCACTGTCCCGGCAACGCGTCGAGGCCGGGCTCGACAACCAGCTGCAGCTGCGCCAGGGCGAGGCCGCCGTGGCGATCGCGCGCCAACAGGCACAGGCCTCCGCACAGCAGGCCGACGCAATGCGCACTGCGCTGGCGGCGTTGCTCGGCAAGGGGCCGGACCGTGGCCTGGACATCGCCGCGCCGCGGGTGCTGCAGGCACCGTCGCCGACGGTGCCTGCCGTCCTGCCGAGCGAGCTGCTCGGTCACCGGGCCGACGTGGTGGCCGCGCGCTGGCGCGTGGAAGCCGCGAGCCGCGGGATCGACGCCAGCGTCGCGCGGTTCAAGCCCAGCTTCGACCTCAACGCGATCGTGGGGCTGGCGTCCGGCGGCCTGTCGGACCTGTTCAGCGGCGATGCGCTGCTCGGGTTCGGCGGCCCGGCACTCAGCCTGCCGATCTTCGACGGCGGCGAGCTGCGTGCGGCGCTGGCCAACAGCAATGCCGGCTACGACCTGGCGGTAGCCAGCTACAACCAGTCCCTGGTGGGCGCGCTGCGCGAGGTCGCCGACGCGCTGCAGGCGGCGCGTTCCCTCGACGCGCAGATCGCAACGGTCGAGACCGCGGTGGAAGCAGCCACCGCGGCCACCCGACTCGCCGACACACGCTACCGCGCCGGCCTTGGCACGCAACTGGACGTGCTGTCGGCACAACGCCCGCTGTTCCAGCTGGAGCAGCAACGCAGCGGGCTGCGCGCGCAGCGCCTGCTCGCCACGGTCGATCTCGACCGTGCACTCGGCGGAGGCCTGGTACTGCCCTCGCCCGCCGCATCCCCATCCCACACCGCCGGGACCGTAACGCCATGACATCCGCCACCCGCCCCGACGCACCCGACTCCGCCAGCGACGCACCCGAGGCTGCCGCGGTGCCGAAACCGGTGAACCGCACGCGCCGCCGTGCGCTGACCATCCTCGCGGTGGTTGCCGTGCTCGGCTTCCTGGGCTGGCTGGCCTGGTACCTGCTGGTGGCGCGCTGGCACCAGGGCACCGACGACGCCTACGTGCAGGGCAACGTGGTCGCCATCGTGCCGCAGGTGTCCGGCACGGTGATCAGCATCGACGCCGACGACGGCATGAAGGTCGAGGCCGGCCAGGCGCTGGTGCACCTGGACGCCAACGATGCCCAGGTGGCCTACGACCAGGCGGTGGCCAACCTGGCCGGCACCGTGCGCCAGGTCCGCGGGCTGTACAGCAGCGTCGATGCCAGCCAGGCCGAACTCGCCGCGCGCCAGGTGGCGGTGGCGCAGGCCCGCGCCGACGTGGCGCGTCGCCAGGACCTGCTGGCCAGCGGCGCCGTTTCACGCGAGGAGCTGGCGCATGCACGCGACCTGCTGGCCGGCGCGGAAGCCGCGCTCTCGGGCTCGCGCGGCACGCTGTCGCGCAGCCGCGCGCTGGTGGATGCCACCACGCTTGCGAAGCAGCCGCAGGTCGAAGCGGCCGCCGCGCAGGTCCGCCAGGCCTGGCTCAACCGCCAGCGCGCCGCGATCGTGGCGCCGGTGTCCGGACACGTGGCCAGGCGCCAGGTGCAACTCGGCCAGCGCGTGCAGCCGGGGGTCACGCTGATGACCATCGTGCCGCTGGAGCAGGTGTGGGTGGAAGCCAACTTCAAGGAAACACAGCTCACCAACATGCACATCGGCCAGCCGGTGCAAGTACACGCCGACCTGTACGGCGACGACGTGACCTACGACGGCCGCATCGGCAGCCTGGGCCTGGGCACCGGCAGCGCGTTCTCGCTGCTGCCGGCGCAGAACGCCAGCGGCAACTGGATCAAGATCGTGCAGCGGGTGCCGGTGCGCATCGACCTCGATCGCAGGCAACTGGTGGAACATCCGCTGCGGCTCGGCCTCAGCATGTCGGTCGACGTCGGCATCCGCGACCGCAGCGGGCCGGTGCTCGCCACGAGCACGCAACGCGGCGAAACACCACTGCTGACCACGCGCGCCTACAGCGACGACCTTGCGACTGCCGACGCGTTGATCGCGGCAGTGATCCGGCAGAACCTGCCCGCCACGGCGCCGCGCTGAGGCGACCATGGCCACCACAACCCAGGACGCGGCGCCCGTCGATCCGGCGCCGGCCGCTGCAGCGCCGTTCCGGCCGCCCAACCTCGCGCTGACCACCATCGGCCTGGCACTGGCATCGTTCATGCAGGTGCTGGACATCACCATCGCCAACGTGTCGCTGCCGACCATCGCCGGCAACCTGGGCGCCAGCGCCAACCAGGCCACGTGGGTGATCACCTCGTTCGCGGTCAGCAACGCCATCGCGCTGCCGCTGACCGGCTACATGACGCGCCGCTTCGGCGAACGCAAGCTGTTCGTGTGGGCGACCAGCGCGTTCGTGCTGGCGTCGCTGCTGTGCGGCATCGCCAACAGCATGGGGTTCCTGGTGCTGGCGCGCGCCATC
Source organism: Luteimonas sp. (assembly GCA_035474775.1). Classification (GTDB taxonomy): domain Bacteria; phylum Pseudomonadota; class Gammaproteobacteria; order Xanthomonadales; family Xanthomonadaceae; genus Luteimonas. Next base: position 656 of record DATINB010000054.1, on the reverse strand, counting down.
CAGGGATTCGTGGCCGGGCCCATGTACCCGGTGACGCAGGCGCTGCTGATCTCGATCTACCCGCCGGCCAAGCGCGGGCAGGCGATCGCGCTGCTGGCGATGGTGACGGTGGTGGCGCCGATCTGCGGGCCGATCCTGGGTGGCTGGATCACCGACAACTACAGCTGGGAATGGATCTTCTTCATCAACGTGCCGATCGGCATCTTCGCGGCGCTGGTGGTCGGCAGCCAGCTGCGCGGGCGTCCGGAACGGCTGGAAACGCCGAAGATGGACTACGTCGGCCTGGCCACGCTGGTGATCGGCGTCGGCGCGCTGCAGGTGCTGCTGGACCTGGGCAACGACGAGGACTGGTTCAACTCCACGAAGATCGTGGTGCTGGCGATCGTGGCGGTGCTGGGGCTGGCCGTGTTCCTGATCTGGGAGCTCACCGAGAAGGATCCGATCGTCAACCTGCGCCTGTTCCGGCACCGCAACTTCAGCGCCGGCACCGCGGCGATGGTGGTGGCCTACGCGGCGTTCTTCAGCGTCGGCATCCTGGTGCCGCTATGGCTGCAGCGCAACCTCGGCTATACCGCGATCTGGGCCGGCTTCGCCACCGCGCCGATCGGCATCCTGCCGGTGCTGCTGACACCGCTGGTGGGCCTGTACGCCACCCG
>DATINB010000053.1:0-2254 GCA_035474775.1 Luteimonas sp. | reverse complement strand
GTGGAGTCGATCCGTGCATCCCGGTCGGCCACCCTGAGGTTGGCCATGCGGCCTACGGCGATGCCTTCCCAGACCAGGGTGTTGCGGGCGACATCGACGATGTCGACGTTGACGGTGCCCTCGGTATAGCGATGCACGCTGGTGTGCTGGTTCCAGTAGGGCACCGCCAGGTAGCCGCGTGCCCGGTAGCTGTAGTAATAGCCGTAATCGACGAACGGCGACGAGGAGACGTCGGTACGGCGTTCCATGTAGGCGTTGAGGTTGACCCAGAGGTCCGGGTCCTGGGCTGCGTGGACATACCCGCGCGATTCCAGCTGCGCGCGGACCGCGGCCTTGAGGCGGTCGGTGGTCGGCGTGGCGTATCCGTCCTTCTCCGCGGCCAGTGGCGAGTAGAAGGCGAAGGTCCGGTAGCGGGTGAAGTCGGCACGCGGGTCTGCTTCACTGGAAATCATCGGTCCGGTCGCGCACCCCGCGAGCAGCACCAGTGCCAGCAGTGTCGTCGCGGTCTGGCGGATGCGCTTGGCTGGCTTGGCAATGCGCACGAGAAGGCTCCTGTGGACGGGGCGGCCGGGGGGCCGCATCCCGCTACCGTATGCCGTCGATCGCCAACAGCACCTGAGCGGTGCCGCGGCAGTCGTGCGGACCCTGTACGGTTCATCGGAACCCGGCCGTGCCCGCTACAGCATCCGGTACACCGACCCGCCGGCAGCCGCGAACTCGTCCGCCTTGGAAGCCAGCCCGGCGGCCACGGTGGCCGCGGCGTCGGCCTCCTGGCCGGCCACGTGGTCGCGCACGTCCTGGGTGATCTTCATCGAGCAGAAGTGCGGCCCGCACATCGAACAGAAGTGCGCCGACTTGTGGGCATCCTTCGGCAGCGTCTCGTCGTGGAATGCACGCGCCTTGTCCGGGTCCAGGCCCAGGTTGAACTGGTCTTCCCAGCGGAACTCGAAGCGCGCCTTCGACAGGGCGTTGTCACGCACCTGCGCACCGGGATGCCCCTTGGCCAGGTCGGCTGCGTGCGCAGCGATCCGGTAGGCCATGATGCCGTCGCGCACGTCTTCGCGGTTGGGCAGGCCCAGGTGCTCCTTGGGGGTCACGTAGCAGAGCATCGCGGTGCCGAACCAGCCGATCATGGCCGCCCCGATGGCGCTCGTGATGTGGTCGTAACCGGGCGCGATGTCGGTGGTCAGCGGACCCAGCGTGTAGAACGGCGCCTCGCCGCAAACCTCGAGCTGCTTGTCCATGTTGGCCTTGATCATGTGCATCGGCACGTGGCCCGGACCTTCGATCATGGTCTGCACGTCGTGCTTCCAGGCGATCTGGGTGAGTTCGCCCAGGGTTTCCAGTTCACCGAACTGGGCCGCGTCGTTGGCATCGGCGATGCAGCCGGGACGCAGGCCATCGCCCAGCGAGAAGGCGACGTCGTAGGCCTTCATGATCTCGCAGATGTCCTCGAAGTGCGTGTACAGGAAACTCTCGCGATGGTGCGACAGGCACCACTTGGCCATGATGCTGCCGCCACGGGACACGATGCCGGTGACGCGCTTCGCGGTCAGCGGAACGTACCGGAGCAGCACGCCCGCGTGGATGGTGAAGTAGTCCACCCCCTGCTCCGCCTGTTCGACGAGCGTGTCGCGGAAGATCTCCCAGGTCAGCTCCTCGGCACGCCCGTCGACCTTCTCCAGCGCCTGGTAGATCGGCACGGTGCCGATCGGCACCGGCGAGTTGCGGATGATCCATTCGCGGGTTTCATGGATGTGCTTGCCGGTCGACAGGTCCATCACCGTGTCGCCCCCCCAGCGGATCGCCCACACCAGCTTCTCGACTTCCTCGGCGATGCCGGACGAGACCGCGCTGTTGCCGATGTTGGCGTTGATCTTGGTCAGGAAGTTGCGGCCGATGATCATCGGCTCGCTTTCGGGGTGGTTGATGTTGTTGGGCAGGATCGCGCGGCCGCGCGCGATCTCGTCGCGTACGAATTCCGGGGTGATGAACTGCTGGATGCTCGCGCCGAAGGCTTCGCCCGGATGTTGCTTCAACAACATCGCATCGCGCACCGCGTCCAGGCGCTGGTTTTCGCGGATCGCGACGTATTCCCTCTCCGGCGTGACGATGCCGCGCCGGGCGTAATGCATCTGGCTGACGTTGGCGCCCGCTTTGGCCACGCGCGGCAACAACCGGTTCGGGAAACGCACCGCATCCAGGCGCGGATTGGTCTCGCGGCCGCGGCCGAATTCGGAACTCAGCTGCGCCA
>DATINB010000052.1:0-8545 GCA_035474775.1 Luteimonas sp. | reverse complement strand
CAGGAAGTACACGCCGGCCACCCGGCCCTGGCCGTCGACACTGATGGTGGCCTCCACGTCGGCAGCGCGGCGCTCGATGGTGAAGACCACCACCTCGTGGCCTTCGCTCTGCGAGACGCGCGGCGCACTGCGCGCGGCAATGGGGCCGGCCTGCGCCAGCTGCGTGCTGACCGTGGCGAGCTTGGCGGCATCCAGGGCCGCGGCCATCTCCGGCGAGAAGTCGGCGCGCGCGGCCGCGAAGTCGCCGGCTTCGAAGCGGTCGAGGAAACGGGTGGCGGTCGCGACCGCCGCGGCCGTGGCGGCGGTGGACCCGGCCGCCTCGCCTGCAGCCGGCGCCCGGCCGGTCGCGGTCTGGGCATCGGCGGGCAGCGCGACGCCGGCGGCGGCGAGTGCGCAGGCGAGGGTGACGGTTCTGGCCATGGTCGACATCAGGGTTGCTCCTTCTTGAAGATCGCGAGTGCGGGGGTCATCGGGCCTTGCATGAAGCTCACCAGCTCCCAGCCGGCGCGGCCGTGGCGGGACAGTTCCTCTTCCACCTCGGGCGGCTTGAAGCTGCCCATGAAGTTGGGCTTGATCTCGACGACCTTGTACGACCAGTTGCTCATGGTTTCCAGTCCTCGTCACGGGTGGCGGCGGGAAGCCGCCCGGCCTTGCGCAACGCATCGCGCAGCAGGTATTCGATCTGCGCATTGACGCTGCGCAGTTCGTCGTCCGCCCAGCGCTGCACCGCCGCCAGGACCTCGGCGTTGATGCGCAGCGGATAGGCCTTCTTCTCGCTCATCCGGTCGCCATCAGTACAGGCTTCCGGCGTTGATCACCGGTTGCGCGCCGCGGTCGCCGCACAGCACCACCAGCAGGTTGCTGACCATCGACGCCTTGCGCTCCTCGTCGAGCTGCACCACGCCGTTCTTCTGCAGCTCCGCCAGTGCCATCTCCACCATGCCCACCGCGCCGGCGACGATCCGCGCGCGCGCCGCGATCACCGCGTTGGCCTGCTGGCGCTGCAGCATGGCGTGGGCGATTTCCGGAGCGTAGGCGAGGTGGCTGATGCGTGCGTCCAGTACGTCCACGCCGGCTGCGGTCAGGCGCTCGTCGAGGTGCTCCTTGAGGCGGTCGGAGATCTCGGTGGGATGGCTGCGCAGCGAGATCTGCCCGTCCTCGTGCTGGTCGTAGGGGTAGCTGGTGGCCATGGCGCGCAGGGCGGCCTCGGACTGGATCTGCACGAAGCTCTCGTAGTCGTCGACGTTGTAGACCGCCTCCGCGGAATCCACGACCTGCCACACGATCACCGCGGCGATCTCGATCGGGCTGCCATCGAGCTCGTTGACCTTGAGCTTGCCGCTCTCGAAGTTGCGCACCCGCAGCGACACCTTGCGCTTGGCGAAGAACGGGTTGTTCCAGCGCAGGCCGTTGTCCTTGACGGTGCCCACGTACTTGCCGAACAGGCTCAGCACCGCGCTCTGGTTGGGCTCGACCATGTACAGCCCGAACAGGGCGAACAGGGCCAGCCCGGCCACGAGGAGCGAGACGAGCGCGCCGATCCCCAGGCCGTCGCCGAGGTCCGAGAAGGCCGCGAAGCAGCTCACGCACACGAGGACCAGCAGGCCCAGCAGCACCGGGATGCCGGGCAGGGAGCGGGTCGGGTTTTCCTTCATGGCGGGCGTCTCGTCGGGTGGGTTGATGCTTGGATGATATCTAAACGATATCGTTCGTCAAGCCGCGACGTACACTGGCCGCCCCCCTTCGCTGCGGTGCGCCATGGTCGCCATCGGTACCCCCCTCTCCCCCCATGCCCGGCGCGTGCTGCTGCTCGGATCCGGCGAGCTCGGCAAGGAAGTGGCGATCGAACTGCAGCGGCTCGGCGTGGAGGTCATCGCCGCGGACCGGTATGCGGACGCCCCGGCCATGCAGGTGGCGCACCGCAGCCATGTGCTGGACATGCTGGACGGCCCGGCGGTGGCCGCGTTGATCGAGCGCGAACGCCCGCACCTGGTGGTGCCGGAGCTCGAGGCCATCCATACCGCCACCCTGGTCGCCCTGGAAGCGCGTTTCGCCGCTGACGGCACCGACACGCGGATCGTGCCGACCGCGCGGGCCACGCAGCTGACCATGGACCGCGAGGGCATCCGCCGCCTGGCCGCCGAGTCGCTCGGGTTGCCGACCTCGGACTATCGCTTCGTCGACGACCTGGCGTCCTGTCGTGCCGCGGTGGCCGCGGTCGGCCTGCCATGCGTAATCAAGCCGGTGATGTCGTCGTCCGGGAAAGGCCAGAGCCTCGTGCGCACCGCCGGTGACGTCGACGCTGCGTGGGCGTTCGCCCAGAGCGGCGGCCGCGCCGGTGCCGGCCGGGTGATCGTCGAGGGGTTCGTCGACTTCGACTACGAGATCACCCTGCTCACCGTGCGCCATGCCGGCGGCACCGCGTTCTGCGCGCCGGTGGGCCACCTGCAGCGCGACGGCGACTATCGCGAGAGCTGGCAGCCGCAGCCGATGTCCGCGCGCGCGCTGGCGCATGCGCAGGACGTGGCGCGCGCGGTCACCGATGCGCTGGGCGGCTGGGGCCTGTTCGGCGTCGAGCTGTTCGTGCGCGGCGACGCGGTGTGGTTCTCGGAGGTCTCGCCGCGCCCGCACGACACCGGCCTGGTCACGCTCGCCTCGCAGGCGCTCAGCCAGTTCGCGCTCCACGTGCGCGCCATCCTCGGCCTGCCGGTGCCGGTCGATGCCGATGGCGTGGTGCCGTTGCACGGTCCGTCGGCGTCGTGCGCGGTGCTGGCGGAAGGCAGCGGCGTGCCGGTGTTCGAGCATGTCGACGCGGCCCTGCGCGACCCGTCGGTGCAGCTGCGCCTGTTCGGCAAGCCGCGCGTCGACGGCCAGCGCCGCGTCGCGGTGACGCTGGCACGGGGCGACAGCGTCGACGTCGCGCGTGCGCGTGCGCGCGACGCCGCCGCCGCCCTCACCATCGACTTGCGATGATCGCCGCAACGCAGCCATGGGCCAGCACGCGATGAACGGACGCAACGGATACGCCGTGTACTTCTTCCCGCAGGCGATCGAAGCACTGGGTACGGCGATCCAGCCCTACCTGCAGGAAGGACCCGACGGTCCCTGCGTGCAATGCCACGAGGTCGACACCGGCGGCGCCTTCATCGAGCTCACCCAGAACGGCCGCAATGCCGAAGGCCATGAGGTCGCGCTGGAGCTCATGGTGCCCAGTGCGATGGTGCGCATGATCGTCTCGATCCAGACCGACCCGGCCTTCGGCTTCGGGCCACGCGAGCGCGTGGCCGCGCAGATGCCGGTGCTGGGCCCGACCGCATCGCCTGCCACTGCGCCTTCGCAGGCGTTGCCGGTGGGGGGCGAGGCGGCCACACCGCCCGATGACGCGCCTTCGGCCCCGCCCGCGGGCGAGGCGGCAAGTCCGGCCGGGGTGGCAAGCGCGGTTGGGGTGGCCGCTGCCGGCAACGACGACGGTCCGGGCAAGGCCGGGAGCTGACGGGGCTCCAGGCCTGGCGACCGCGGGCCGCCGGGTGCCTGCGGCGGATGGCGCCAGCCGCTGCCCGGGTCCACCGTCGCGTCGCCGGGTCACCGCGCTGCGGCGTGCGGACTCAATCGGCGAGGTCGGCCCACACCAGCCGGTGGTCGGTGCCGACCACGATGGCGGCCCCGGACTGGTCGGGCGCGGGCCAGAACACCCCGCCGCCGACGCGACGCAGGTTGGCGGACGGCAGCACGTAGTCGAGGCGCAGGGGACCCACCCGTGGTCCGAAGTCCCCGGTGGCGACGTGCCGGGGCCGTGCCGCGTCGGCCGCCATCGGCGCAGGAGCGGCTGAGCCCGCGTCGGCCGCGCGAGCTGGACGTGCGTCGTGAGCGCCCACTGCACCCGCCGCGCCCGCCGCATCCGCTGCCTGCGCGAGGACTGCGGCATGGGCACCGGCACTGCGTGGGACGGGGTGCCGCAGGACACGCGGGTGGGCCAGCAGGTCGCGGATGGCGGCATGGATGCCGTCGCCGGCATCCGGATCGTTGTTGAGGTCGCCGAGGATCACGAATCTGGCACCGTCCGGCAGGCCACCACAGCGACCACGGTCGTCGCAGAGCCAGGGGGCATCGCCCGACAGGTATTCGCGCCACAGCCGTATCTCGTCGTGGTTGCGCGCGCCGTTGCGGTCTTCCGGGCCGTCAAACACCGGCGGGGTCGGATGCGCGGCCAGTACGTGGACCACCCCGAGCGGCGTGCGCACCGGCACGTCCCAATGCGACTTCGACGACAGCCGCAGCTGGGTCCAGGTGGCATCCGCATGCCAGGGCTGCCCGGTCTGCGGATCCACCGGCCGCCGTGCACCCGGCATCGCGCTCCACTTCAGCAGCTGGAAGGTGCGCACTGCGCCGGTGTCGATCGGATGCATCGACAGCAGCAGCATGCCGTACTGCCCCGGGTGCAGCCCATAGCCCCAGGCATCGTTGCCGCGGTCGCGGCCTTCGCCGCCCACGCCCCCGTTGCGGTCGAGGTCCAGCCCGCTGGACACGCCGGTATTGACCGGTGCGAAGTAGCGATACGGGTAGCGCAGTGCCGCGCCGCCGTCGACCTGCGCGACGGCCAAGTAGCGCTCCATGAACAGGTCGGCGGCTCGGCCCTTGGCGTCGAAGTCGAACTCGTTGAGCAGCACCACGTCCGGACGCACGCGCTGCAGCACCGCGGCGATCTTGCCGGCGTTGGCATCGCCGGCCAGCAGCCGTGCCTCCAGCCCGCCGTCGGTCTCCGCGAACAGCGAGGTGTTGTAGGTGGCGATGCGCAGCGCTGGCGGGGTCATGGCGGAAGGCCGTCCGTCGTGGATGTTGACGCGCACGCACGCGGTGAGCGCGACGAGCAGCACCGCGGCCGCCAGCACCAGCCGGGTGATCGGCGGCGCTGCCCGCGCTGCGGTTGCGGTCACGGCGGCTGGCACGATCATCGCGGCACCGACGGGAACGGGCGCCAGCCATGGCCGTCGAACGCTTCCAGCGGCGAGAACCTGCGCTTGTAGTCCATCTTGTCGTGTCCCGAGATCCAGTAACCGAGGTACAGGTGGCTGCGCGCGTCGCGGCGCGCCCATTCGATCTGCCGCAGGATCGCCAGCGTACCCAGCCCGCGTGACGCCTCGTCGGGTTCGTAGAAGGTGTAGACCGCGGACATGGCATCACCGGTGATGTCGGTGACCGCGACGCCGACCAGCCGGCCGGCCATGCGCAGCTCCAGGAACCGGCCCTCCGACCAGCTGCCAATCAGGAACTGCTCGAACTCGATGCCGCCGTGGTCGTCCATGCCGCCGCCGGCGTGGCGCGCGCCGAGATAACGCTGGTACAGCGCCAGTTGCTCTGCCGTCTGCTCGGCCGGCAGCACGCGCGCCTCGACATCGCCGTTGCGCGCGAGGCAGCGGCGCTGGCTGCGATTGGGCACGAACGCGTGGACCGGGATGCGCACCGCGACGCAGGCATGGCAGCCGCGGCAATGGGGCCGGTACACGAGGTCGCCGGAGCGGCGGAACCCCCACGCCAGCGCGCGCGGATACAGCGCGGGCAGCCGCGGGTCCCGCGGGTCCAGCACCAGGTCACGGGCGATGCGCTCCGGCCAGTAGCCACAGGCATGGTCACCGGTGTGGAAGACGCGCAGGCCGTCGCTGTCGCCCATTCTCATGCGCGTCCGCTCATGCGTGCACGGCCGGCGGGTGCGGCGGGACCGAAGGGCTGCGGGCGAGGGCGATGACCACGGGACCAGCATACCGGCGCCCGTCGCAGCCACCGCGACCGCGGGGCGACACCGCGACCGCGAGGCGACACCGCCGTCTGCAGCCTGAACGGGCCGGTTGCCGCGTCAACCGCCGCCGCACCGCGGCGTTGACCACACCACTTGCAGCACTGTCGCTGCACGGCAGGAGAACCGCATGAAGCGTCACGCCCTTTTCGTCGCCACCGTGCTCGTCGTCGCCGGGCTCGGCATGTCCAGCGCGGCCGCACAGGCACCGCGTACCGGAAACACCGCCCGCGTTCCGCTCGATGCGGATGGCGACGGCGACATCAGCCGCGCCGAGGCCGCGCAGTCGCCGCGCCTCGCGGAGCACTTTGCCAAGCTGGACCGCAATGGCAACGGCGTGCTCGAGTCGTCGGAGCGCCCGCGTCATCCGGCCAGGACCGGCGGTCGCGGCGGTCGCGGCGGCCACCCTGGCGCCGGCATCGAGCGCCTCGACGCCGACGCGGACGGCCGCATCAGCCGCGCGGAATTCGACGCGCGCAAACTGCCCGCCCGTTCGCACCGTGACGGCGGCAAGGTCGGCGAAGCGCTCGACTTCACCGCGCTCGACGCCAACCGCGACGGCTACGTGGTGCGTACCGAATGGGCCGCCTGGCAGGCGCGGATGAAGCCGCAACGCGAGGCCGAGGCGGCGAAGCGTTTCGATGCCCGCTTCACCGAGGCCGACCTCAACCGCGACGGCAAGCTGAGCCGGCTGGAGGTGGACGAGAAGATGGCCCACGCCGGCAAGCGCTTTGCGTGGATGGACGACAACCGTGACGGCTTCCTGAGCCGCGCGGAGCTGAAGCCGACCCGTCGCTGACGGCGCGGCATGCCCCCCGGCGCCCGCGCAGTCATGCGCGGGCGTTTCCGTGTCTGCGGGTCCCGCCCTACAGCGTACGCAGCACGCGCCAGTCCGCGCCGGTACGCTCCACCTCGAAGCGTTGGGTCCGCGTGGTACCCGCGCGCCGCACGCGCAGTTCCACCACGCCGACGCCGGAGCCGTTGGTGCGGTAGTCCGCCACCGCGAGAACGGTGGCCGCCTCGTCGTCGCAGGCGGCGGCCGTGACCCGCCGGCCGGCCTCGCGCAGCGCCTCGCGCACGGCGGCCGGTGCATCGGCACCGTCGATGGTGAGGCACGCGGCCGCAATGCCGGCATCCCGGGCCTCGGCGGCCACGAGTGCGTCGGCAAACAGGGTCGTGGCCAGCGCCGGCGGGGTGGGCAGCACGAATGGCGTGCTCGGCAGTTCGACCGACAGTGCCGGTCCCATCTCCACGCCGGGGGCCTCGGTCGCTGCCGGGCGCGCCGTGCCGATCGCAGCGGCGGCGGCATCGGCGGCGGCCTCGCCGCCCCCGGCGGTCCGCCGCGAGGCGGCGAACACCAGGCCGACCAGCGCGGCGGTCAGCAGCAGCAACCCGTAGCGGAACTTCGAGCCGCGGTGCCAGGGGGACTCGATGGCGGCGCCGCGTGGCTGCACCGCCGGCAACAGGAAATTGTCATCGGCCAGCGGGCTGGTCTTCAGCAGCCCGGCTTCGCGCAGCAGCTGGCGCGCGGCGGGCTGCTGGTCGGAGCGCACCACCCACACCGCCGGGCGCGGGCCGCTGTCGGCATTGTCGCGGTAACTGAAATTGCCGCGCAGGCCGCCACGATAGGAGCGCCCGTTGACCACCTGCACCTCGATGCCGGCGTCCTCCAGCATGCGCGCCACGGCCTCGACGTTCTCGAGCCGCGGGCTGGAAAACACCTGCCTCATGCGCCTGGCGCCGGGCCGGCACCGTCGTCGTGCACGACGCGGATCAGGCCCTCCTGCGCGGTGCTGGCCACCAGATGCCCGGCGCGGTCGAACACCTGGCCGCGCGCGAGTCCGCGCGATCCCTGCGCGGTGGGGCTGTCGATCGAATACAGCAGCCAGTCGTCGGCGCGGAACGGGCGGTGGAACCACAACGCATGGTCGAGCGAGGCCATCTGCACGTTCGGCTGGTAGTAGCTGATGCCGTGGGGGAAGTTGGCGGTGCCCAGCAGGTGGAAGTCGGAGGCGTAAGCCAGCAACGCGCGGTGCAGCTCCGGCGCATCGCCCACGCGTTCGGCCAGCCGGAACCACACCTGCTGGAACGGCGGCCGCTTGGGTGGGCTGAGTTCGTCGCGCGGGTAGACGTGGCGGAACTCGAAGGGGCCCATGCGATCCAGCCAGCGCTGGACCTTGATCGGCAACCGGGCGAGTTCCGGCGCGGACAAGGCCGGCGCGGGCTCGATGTCCTCGGGCAACGGCACCTGCGGCATCGACGGCTGGTGTTCGGCACCCGCCTCGTCCGCATGGAAGGACGCCGCGCAGAAGAAGATCACCTTGCCATGCTGGATCGCGGTCACGCGCCGTACCGAGAACGCGCCGCCATCGCGGGTCTGGTCGACGTCGTAGACGATCGGCTGGCCGACGTCGCCGGCGCGCAGGAAGTAGGCGTGCAGCGAATGCGCGGGGCGTGCCGCCTGCAGCGTGGCCTGGGCCGCCGACAGCGCCTGCCCGAGCACCTGCCCACCGAACACGTACTTGGTGCCGATGTCGCGGCTCTGGCCCCGGAACAGGTTCGTTTCGAGCCGCTCCAGCGACAGCAGCTCGATCAGTTCGGAGACGGGGGAGGGCATGGCGGCCGCGGCAGCATCGGGCCGGCGATTATAGCGGCGGGGCCTGTACCGTCCCCGCCCCCGCGTGGTTGCGCGCGGCGCTCTCAGCCGTGCAGGCGCGCCAGCCCGCAGGCCGGCACCACGCGTGGCCACGGGAA
>DATINB010000051.1:0-11979 GCA_035474775.1 Luteimonas sp. | reverse complement strand
ATGCGCGGCGAGCCGAGGAAGCCCGCCACGAACTGGTTGGCGGGCCGCTCGTACAGGTCCAGCGGCGTGCCCACCTGCTCGATAAGGCCGCCATTGAGCACCACGATCTTCTGGCCCAGGGTCATGGCCTCGACCTGGTCGTGGGTGACGTAGACCATGGTCGCCGCGAGGCGGCGATGCAGCCGCGCGATCTCCAGGCGCATCGCCATGCGCAGCTTGGCATCGAGGTTGGAGAGCGGCTCGTCGAGCAGGAACACCTGCGGCTGCCGCACCAGTGCACGACCCAGCGCGACACGCTGGCGCTGGCCGCCGGACAGCACCGCCGGGCGGCGGTCCAGCAGCGCCTCCAGCTCCAGCGTCTTCGCCGCCTCGTCGACGCGGGTGGCGATCTCGGCCTTGTCGTGGCCGCGCAACCTGAGCCCGAAGGCGAGGTTCTCGCGCACGGTCATGTGCGGGTACAGCGCATAGCTCTGGAACACCATGGCGATGTCGCGGTCCCGGGGCGCCACGTCGTTGACGATGCGTTCGCCGATGCACAACCGGCCCGACGTGATCGCCTCCAGTCCCGCGATCATCCGCAGCAGCGTCGACTTGCCGCAGCCCGACGGCCCGACCAGCACCAGCAGCTCGCCGTCGGCGATCTCGAAGGTGGCGCCGGCCACGCCGACGAACCCGTTCGGGTAGACCTTGCGGACGCTGTCGAGACGCACCTGTGCCATGGACTGTCCGTCGTCGGTTCTGGCAGCGCCTGCGCATGCCGGGATGGACCCGCGCGGTGCGCGTCCAGCGTTGGCCGGCCGTTACACTGCATCGGGCGATTACGCTATTCTGGCATGTAATCGTTTACATGCCGTTGCGCATCACAGGGGCCGTCACCGCATGCCTGCAACACCGACCAAGGACTTCCGCTTTCCCGAAGGCTTCCTCTGGGGCGCCGCGACCGCCGCGCACCAGATCGAGGGCTCGCCGCTGGCCGACGGCGCCGGTCCGAGCATCTGGACGCGCTTCGCCCACACGCCCGGCATGACCCACAACGGCGACACCGGCGATGTGGCCTGCGACCACTACCGGCGCTGGAAGGACGATGTGCGGCTGATGAAGGAACTCGGCCTGCAGGCGTACCGGTTCAGCGTGTCCTGGTCGCGGATCCATCCCGAGGGAACGGGCCGCGTCAACCAGGCCGGCCTGGATTTCTATTCGCGGCTGGTCGACGAACTGCTCGCCAACGACATCGAGCCGCTGCTCACGCTGTACCACTGGGACATGCCCGCGGCGCTCGACGACCGCGGCGGCTGGCTCAACCGCGACTGCGCGGACTGGTTCGCGGAGTACGGCACCACGCTGTACCGGGCGCTCGACGGCCGGGTCAGGAAGTGGGTCACGCTCAACGAGCCGTGGGTGATCACCGATGGTGGTTACCTGCATGGTGCGCTCGCCCCGGGCCACCGCAGCCGCTTCGAGGCACCCATCGCCTCGCACAACCTGATGCGTGCGCATGGGGCCGCGGTGCAGGCGTACCGTGCCGAGGGCAAGCACGAGATCGGGCTGGTGGTGAACATCGAGCCGAAATACGCCGCCACGGGATCGGCCGACGACGCCGCCGCGGTCAAGCGCGCGCATGCGTACATGAACGAGCAGTACCTGCACCCGGCGCTGCTGGGCCGGTATCCGCCGGAGCTCCAGGAGATCTTCGGCGATGCCTGGCCCGCGTTCGCGGAGGACGACTTCACGCTCATCCGCCAGGCCATCGATTTCGTCGGCATCAACTACTACACGCGCAGCGTGACCGCTGACAGCAACAGCTATCCGGTGCGCGCAAGCGCGGTCCGCCAGCCGCTGGGCACCTACACCGAGACCGGCTGGGAGGTGTTCCCGCAGGGGCTCACCGACGTGCTGCTGTGGTTCAAGGACACCTACGGTGACCTTCCCCTCTACGTCACCGAGAACGGCGCTGCGTTCTTCGACCCGGCGGTGGCCGAGGACGGCCGCGTGCGCGATCCCCTGCGCATCGACTACCTGCGCAAGCACCTCTCGGCGATCCACGATGCGATCAGCGCCGGCGTCGACGTGCGCGGCTACATGGCCTGGTCGCTGCTGGACAACCTGGAATGGTCGCTCGGCTACTCCAAGCGCTTCGGCATCGTGCACGTGAACTACGCCACGCAGACGCGCACCCCCAAGGACAGCGCGCGCTGGTACTCCGGGGTGATCGCCAGCCATGGACGGCAGCTCTCCGACCCGCTTCCCTACTGAGCCGGCGCGCGCGCCATGCACGACACACTCCTGCTGTTCGGCGCCACCGGCGACCTCGCCCAGCGCTACCTGTTCCCGTCGTTGCTGCACCTGTTGCGCGACCGCATGCTGCCGGCCACCTTCCGGGTGGTCGCGGTCGGCCGCACCGAGCACGACGACGCCGGCTTCCGCGACTGGCTGCGCGAACGCCTCTCCGGCGAAGACGATCGCGATGCCCACGCGCTCGAAGACCTGCTGGCGCGCACCGTCTATTTCTCGATCGACCTCAACGACCAGGCATCGATGGTGCGCGCGCTGGCGCCTTATGCCGACCGCCCGAGCGTGAGCTACCTGTCGACGCCGCCCGACCTGTTCGCGCCGGCCTGCCTCGGGCTGAAGGCCGCCGGCCTGCTCGAGGGCGAATCGCGGCTGGTTCTGGAGAAACCGATCGGGCGCGACCTGGCCTCGGCCCGGGCGATCGACGCGATCCTCAAGGACGCCCTCGACGAGGCGCGCATCTTCCGCATCGACCACTACCTCGGCAAGGCGCCGGTGCAGAACCTGCTGGCGCTGCGCTTCGGCAACACCATCATGGAAGCGGTCTGGAACAACCACTGGATCGAATCGGTGGACATCGTGGTCGCGGAGACCGCCGGCGTCGATGGCCGCGAGGGTTACTACGCCCACTACGGGGCGCTGCGCGACATGGTGCAGAACCACATGCTGCAGCTGCTGGCGCTGATCGCCATGGAGCCGCCGTCGGCGCTGGACGCCGACAGCGTGCGCGACGAGAAGCGCAAGGTGCTGCACGCGCTGCGGCCGATGACCGCGGCGCAGGCCGCGCGCGACAGCGTGCGCGGACGCTATGGCGACGGTGTCGTGGACGGCGAGCGCGCGCGTGGATTCCAGCACGACAGCGAGGTCGAGACCTTCGTGGCCCTGCGCGCCTACATCGACAACTGGCGCTGGGCCGGCGTGCCGTTCCGGCTGGTGACCGGCAAGCGCATGCCGGCGCGGGCCACCGAGGTGGTGGTCTGCTTCAAGCCGGTTTCGCACTGGGTCTTCGAGCGCCCCGGCAAGGCGCGCGCGCGCCACAACCGTCTGCGCATGCGCCTGCAGCCCGAGGAGACCATCGAGCTCGGGCTGATGGGCAGCCTGGCCGCGCCGGAATGGGGCGCCACCGAACTGCAGCCGATGTCGCTGGACCTGTCGATGTCGCCGACCCCGCACCGGCGGATCGCCTACGAACGCCTGATGGTGGATGCGCTGAAGGGCGACCAGACGCTGTTCGTGCGCGACGACGAGGTCGAGGCCGCGTGGCGCTGGATCGACAGCGTCAGCTCCGCCTGGCAACACGCGGGCCTGCCACTGCACGACTATGCCGCCGGCTCCTGGGGACCCGCCGCCGCCGCCGCGTTCCTGCCCGACACGCTGGCCGGCAACCGCAGGCGCGGACCATGACTCCGGCGGTGCCGCCGGGCGGCCACGTGCTGCTTGCCGACATCGGCGGCACCAATGCCCGGTTCGCGCTCGCCGATGCATCCGCGGCCCAGCCGCTGCTCCTCGACAGCGTGCGCAAGTACCCGGTCACCGCGTTCCCCTCGCTGGGCGATGCCGCGCTCGAGTACATGGCGCAGGTGCGAGGTGGCACCGCCGGCGTGCGCAGCGGCGTGTTCGCCGTGGCCGGGCGCGTCGACGGCGACGAGGCGCGGATCACCAACCATCCCTGGGTGATCTCGCGCGCGCGCACCCTGCGCGTGCTGCAACTCGACGCGCTGGAACTGGTCAACGATTTCGCCGCGCAGGCGATGGCGATCCTGCTGCTGCAGCGCGAGGACGTCATGCCCATCGGCAGCGCGGACTGGACGCCGGACGCTTCGCTCGCGCAGGACCGCACGTACGCGGTCATCGGCCCGGGCACCGGGCTGGGCGTCGGTGCACTGGTGGTGCGCGACGGGCGCGCCCACGCGCTGGAGACCGAGGGCGGCCATGTCAGCTTCCCCCCCGGCACGCCGGAGGAGCTCGCGATCCTCGACCGCCTCTCGGCGCAGTTCGGCCGGGTGTCCAACGAGCGTCTGGTCTGCGGGCCTGGCCTGGTCAACATCCACCGCGCGCTGGCGCAGATCGCGGGGGTCGACCCGGGACCAGTGCAGCCCGCCGACGTCACAGCACGCGCGGCCCGCGGCGACGTGCTGTGCATGCGCGCCGTCGATGTGTTCTGCGCGGTGTTCGGTGCCATCTCCGGCGACCTCGTGCTCACCCTGGGCGCGTGGGACGGGGTGTTCCTCACCGGCGGGCTGGTCCCGCGCATGGTGGATTCCGTGCTGCATTCCGGCTTTCGGCAGCGCTTCGAGCACAAGGGCCGCTTCGCCTCCAACATGGCGCGGGTGCCGTCGCTGGCCGTGCTGCACGCCAATGCCGGGCTGTTGGGTGCGGCCGCCATCGCGCGCGGCGCCGTGGTCGGCCCTGCCGCCACCGCGTCCGCCCTGGCGGCGCAGCGCTGATGTCCGACCATCGCGCCGGTGGCCGCTACCACGCATACCCCGACGTCGCGCAGTGGGCCCGCGAAGCGGCCAACGGCATCGCCACCGCACTGCGCAGCGCGCTCGCCGACCAGGCGCGCACCCGCCTGCTGCTGTCCGGCGGCACCACGCCGGCGCCGGTGTACGGCGCACTGTCGAAGCTGCCGCTCGACTGGGACCGCGTGGATGTCGCCCTGGTCGACGAACGCTGGCTGTTGCCCGACGATTCCGACAGCAATGCACGGTTGGTGCGCGATTCGCTGCTGCAGAACCTCGCCAGTGGCGCCCGCTTCGAACCCTTGACCCGCCAGGGTCGCAGCTTCGACGAATGCGTGAGTGCGGCCAACATGCATGCCCGCCAGCCGCCGGCGGTGGTGGTGCTGGGCATGGGCCCCGACGGCCATACCGCATCCCTGTTCCCGCGCATGCGCGGGCTCGACGACGCGCTGGCCTCGCCGATGGCCTACGTGGCGGTGGACGCCAGCGGTTGCCCGGGCGCCGGCAAGTGGTTGCGGCGGATCAGCCTGACCCCCGCGGGCCTTGCCCCGGCGGCCACTCGACTGCTGCTGATCCGCGGCGAAGGCAAGCGCGCGCTGCTGGACAGGGTGATCGGCGGCGACGACGTCCACGAGTTCCCGGCGCGCATCGCCTTCTCGACGCCGGGCGCCACCGCGGACGTGCACTGGTGTCCCTGAGCGCGCCATCCATGGCCGGGGGGCCACGCTGACATGCCGATCGACGCGCGACTGCACGCCATCACCGAGCGCATCCGCCGGCGCAGCGCCGGGGCGCGCGCCGCCTACCTGGCGGGCATCGACGGTGCGCATGGCGCCGGGCCGACACGCACGCGCTCCAGCTGCGGCAACCTCGCCCACGCGTTCGCCGCCTGCGGGCCGACCGACAAGGGACGCCTGGCCGGCGACGCCGTGCCCAACCTGGGCATCGTCACCGCCTACAACGACATGCTGTCGGCGCACCAGCCGTTCGAGAGCTATCCGGAGCAGATCCGGCGCACGGCGCGTGCGCTGGGCGCCACCGCCCAGGTCGCCGGCGGGGTTCCGGCGATGTGCGATGGCGTCACCCAGGGTCGCGCCGGCATGGAGCTGTCGCTGTTCTCGCGCGATGCGATCGCACAGGCCACCGCCATCGGCCTGTCGCACGACATGTTCGACAGCACGGTCTACCTGGGCGTGTGCGACAAGATCGTGCCGGGCATGCTGATCGGCGCACTCGCGTTCGGGCATCTGCCGGCCGTGTTCATACCGGCAGGGCCGATGACGCCCGGCATCCCCAATCGCGAGAAGGCCGAGGTGCGCGAACGGTACGCCGCCGGCGAGGCCACGCGGGCCGAACTGCTGGCGGCCGAGGCGGGTTCGTACCACGCGCCCGGCACCTGCACGTTCTACGGCACCGCCAACTCCAACCAGGTCCTGCTGGAGGCGATGGGCGTGCAGCTGCCGGGGGCGTCGTTCGTGAACCCGGGCACGCCGCTGCGCGACGCCATGACGCTCGCCGCCACCGAGCGCGCGTTGCGCATCACCGCACTGGGTTCCGACTACCGGCCGCTGGGGCGGTTGATCGATGAACGCGCGATCGTCAACGCGGTCGTGGCGTTGATGGCCACCGGCGGCTCCACCAACCACACCATCCACTGGATCGCCGTCGCCCGTGCCGCCGGTATCGCGCTCACCTGGGACGACTTCGACGCGCTCTCGCAGCTGGTCCCCCTGCTCGCCCGCGTGTATCCCAACGGCGAGGCCGACGTGAACCGGTTCGCGGCCGCCGGCGGCATCGCGTACGTGTTCCGCGAACTGATGGACGCCGGGCTGATGCACGCCGACCTGCCGACCATCGTGCCCGGCGGCATGCGCGCCTACGCCGACGAGCCACGGATCGCCGACGGCGCGCTCGGGTACGCGCCGGGTGCCGCGACCAGCGCCGACGAGCGCGTGGTGCGGCCAGCGGCCGACCCGTTCGAGGCGCATGGCGGTTTGCGGCTGTTGCGCGGCAACCTGGGGCGCGCCTTGATCAAGCTGTCGGCGGTGAAGCCCGACTACCGCAGCATCACCGCACCGGCGGTGGTGGTGGATACGCCGCAGGCACTCAACCGGTTGCACGCGGCCGGCGCCCTGCCACGCGATTTCGTCGCCGTGGTGCGCTACCAGGGTCCACGTGCCAACGGCATGCCGGAACTGCATTCGCTGGCCCCGCTGCTGGGCATGCTGCAGAACCAGGGACGCCGCGTGGCACTGCTGACCGACGGACGCCTGTCGGGCGCCTCCGGCAAGTTCCCGGCCGCGATCCATCTCACGCCCGAGGCAGCGCGCGGCGGCGCCATCGCCCGACTGTGCGACGGCGACCTGTTGCGGCTGGACGCCGAGGCCGGCGTGCTGGATGTCCTGGTCGATGCGGCGGAGTGGGACGCGCGCGCGCCGGCGCCCAACACCACGCCGCCCGCCAGCGACATCGGGCGCAGCCTGTTCGGCTTCAACCGCCTGGTGGTGGGTCATGCCGACCAGGGCGCGCTGTCGATCGCGTGCGGCCCGCCCACGCCGGACGGCGGCTGCTGGAATTACGATTCGGAATACCAGCTGGGCGGCGACTCCGCTGCCGCCGACGCCCCGCACGAAAGCAAGGACGCCTGATGCCCCGCTACCGCCATGCCGCCGCCACCGAATCGCTGCTGCGCAGCGCCGGCATCCTGCCGGTGATCACCGTGGACAGCATTGAGCAGGCGCGACGCCTGGCCTCCGCGCTGCTGGACGGCGGCCTGACCAGCCTGGAACTGACCCTGCGCACCCCGGTGGCGCTCGACGCGATCTCCGCGCTCAAGGTCGCGCTGCCGGACATCGTGATCGGCGCCGGCACCGTGCTCGACGCGCAGCAGATGCAGCAGGCCATCGATGCCGGCGCCGACTTCCTGGTGACCCCCGGGACCACCCCGGTGCTCGCCGCGGCCCTCGCGGAGTCGCCGATCCCGGTGGTCCCGGGCGGTGCCACGCCCAGCGAGTTCCTCGCGCTGATGGCGCTCGGTTTCAGCGCCTGCAAGCTGTTCCCGGCAACGGCCGTGGGGGGTCTGGCGATGCTGAAGGGGCTCGCCGGACCGATGCCGCAGCTGCTGCTGTGCCCGACCGGTGGCATCGGCGAAGCCAACGCCGCCGAGTTCCTGGCGCAACCGAACGTCGCCTGCATCGGCGGCTCGTGGATGGTGCCCAAGGCGTGGCTGGAGGCCGGCGACTTCGACCGCATCCGCGACGCATCGCGCGACGCTGCCGCCCTCCTCGTCCAGTCCCGGCCCTGACACCGGTCCGGGTCCGGGTCCGGGTCCGGTCCGGGTCGGTTGAAATCGAGTCCGACCGGATCCATCGACGACGCCTGCGCGCCGCCCCCGCCCGGAGCCACGCATTTCGAGCTGCGTCGAGCGCGACCCTGCGTATCGCGCGTCCATCCCGACGATGCGACGCTCTTGACCTTGGATGGCCTGACTCCAGTGGTATCGCGAGCGGGAGCCGGGGCCCATGTGGCCTCGGATGCGCACGCGAACGGCGAAGGACCTGCAGCGCCCGGATTGCCCGATCACTGGATGCGCGTCTGGATCTCCACGCGCGCCGGTGACGAACGGACGCGCACGGCGCCGTTCTCCCATGGCAATGCCGCGCCATCGAGCGTGGCCGTGCCGGGTTCCCCCGCGAAGGGCCATGGCAGCACCAGCCCGCCGGGCGGCATCGCGACGCCGGCCGGCACGTCGAGGGTCAGCACCCCGTCGCGATGGTGCAGCGCGTACGCGAGCACGCCGTGCGGCGTATGCAGACCGGACACCGCGATGCCCCGGCCATCGAGCCATGCAGCCGGCACGCCCGCCGCCAGTACCAGGCTGTCGTCGGACTCGCGCGAGTAGGCGAACAGGTCCAGCGCCGACCGCACGAAGTCCGAGCCGACCCACGCATGCGGCAGGTCGCCGAGGAAGAACGGCCTGCGCGGCGTCCGCGAAACCACTTCGGCCCACTGGTTCCATGCACGCGGCGCGCGGTCGTCGAAGAAGTACGCCACCGCCTCGACGGCGCGGTCGCGCCAGCCGAGGCGCACGAACGCCGCGACGTTGCGCCACTCGTAGGGCGTGTAGTCCTTCCACTCGCGGGTGCCATCGCGACGCTGCGCGAACTCGCGCCAGTAGCGTTCGAAGGTCCCGTGCAGCAGGTCCTGCGGCAGGTTGGCCTGCTCGCCGCCGGGCGCCAGGGCGATGGTGGTGGAGGTCGGATCGAAGTCGCCGAGTTCGGCCGCGCCGGGCAGGTAGTCGATCCCGTGCCGTGCCACGGCCGCCGCAAGCGATGACCCCAGGTCGGCCGAGAAGGTGTCGCGTGCCAGCGCCATGCCGGCCACGTCGTCGTCGCGCCCCAACGCGCTGGCCACCGCCACCGCATCCTTGTAGCCGCGCAATGCCCAGAAGTTGTCCCAGTACGAATGCATCGGCTTGGCCGAATAACCCTCGTGGCTGATCGAGGCCGGCATCATTCCGTAGAACGCGGGGTTCGCGGCACGCACGGCTTCGGTGCGCTCGCTGGCGCGCAGCACCTCCATGTACCCGAACGCCCCCGCGACGTGCGGCCACATGCGTTCGAGGAAGGCGCGGTCGCCGGTGTAGCGCCAGTATTCGGCGATGTTGAAGATCAGCTCTCCGTGGCTGTCGTTCTCCGGCACCGGGTCGCTGCCGCGGCGGTCGACGCAGCAGGGCACCATGCCGTCGGCGAACTGGTAGGGCGCATACCAGTCCACGTACTCGCGGACCACGTCGGCGCGCCCCATGCGCAGCAGGCCCTCGGAGATCATGGCGCCGTCGCGGATCCAGCTGCGCGCGTAGGAGCGCGTGCCGGGTTGCAGGCGCGGCCCGACGCGCGAGACGAGCATGTGCGCCAGCGAGGTGCGCAGCGTGTCGACCAGCGGCTGGCCGGGCGCCGGCACCTCGATGCGGACCCGGTCCAGGGTCTGGCGCCAGCGCGCCGCCGTGCTGGCCTGGAGCGCCTCGGCATCCCACCACCGGCGCGCCGCGGCCGGACCACCGGTCATCGGCACCATCACGTCCACCTCGCGGACCTGGCCGGGTTCGAGGCGCATCCGGTACAGGATGGCGGCGGATGCGAGACCGGTCGGATCGTCCACGCGCGTGGTGCGCGGCAGGTCGGCATCGGCCAGGTGCGAGACGGCCATGCCGGCGTCGAAGGCGACCGCGAAAGCCGCACTGGGAATTTGCTTCGCGAACACCCGCGCCACGCCGTCGACGCTGACGGTCCCGCCGTCGACCTCGAGCCGGCGCAGCGGACTGACGCCCCCGATGGTGTTGAGGAACTGGCTGGGCGGATTGACCTGCAGCGGGCGCACCGCCAGCGCCAGCACGTAGTCGTGCGCGCGGCGCGAGGTGTTGACGATCCGGTAGCGCGAGACCAGCTGCGAGCGCTTCGGCTCGCCCTGCGAGAAGGCGGTCACGCGCAGGACGTAGGCCGGGTGCGCCAGCTCGACGCTGGGGATCGGCAGGTAGCCGTCCTGCAGGGCCTGCGTGGCGGTTGCATCGGCCCATCCGCTGGTGCGGCCGTCGACGACCACGAACGGCTCCAGCGTGAATCCACCCTGTGCGACCTCCACGGCACCGTCTTCGCCGATGAGGCCCTGCTGTTCGCCGCCATCGATGCCGAGGATCGTCCAGTACGGCTGCTCGCCGCTGAAGCCGCGCGGGTACCAGCCACGTGGCGACGCCGCGGCGACCGCCTTGACGAAGTCGTTCGGGTGGGCGCTGAACGCCAGCGGCTCGACGCGCGCGTCCACGAGCGCGAAGTCGGCCGCCGGGCCGTCCTCGAGGTCCAGGGCCAGGTAGCGCGCCTCGGACTCCGGCAACGCGATCCAGTCGATGCCGCCGTTGCCGACCGTCACCATGCGTGCGTCGCGCCACGCACGGCCGTCGTCGGAAAGTCGCACCGCGTATCGCGACGCGTGGCGGCCCGGAAGCCAGCGCAGGGTCAGGCCCCCGAACTCTCGCAGCCGCCCGAGGTCGAGGGCGATGCGCTGCGGGATCCGCGACTTGGCAGCCACCCACGCGCTGCCGTCGCGGCCGTCCACCGCTGCCGAGGCATCGCCGGCGGTGGCTACGGCCCCCGCGGCGAGCGGGCTGCCGTCGTCGGCCGGCAGCGCGGTGAAGGTCAGCGAATCGAAACACACCGAGCCGGCACCACCGGCGTTGTTGTAGACGGTGTACTCGATGCGCGCGCTCGTGCGCAGCACGCGGTCCGGCCCGGGTCCCCAGGCCTTGTCGATGTGGCGCTGGCGGAACGCCAGCGGCGTCCACTGCTTCGGGAACGCGTAACCGGGGCGGTTGACCCACCAGACGTTGTCGCCGCTGGCGTCGACCAGCTTGAACTGCAGGTCGTTGTCGGGCGAATCGCCGCGCAGCTGCATGTCGAAGCGGTAGTTGGCCGGGTAGTCCAGTGCCAGGTCGCGCTGGATGCCGGCATAACCGGAGACGCCGTTGAAATCGTAGTCCAGGCACAGGGCGAGGCCTTCCGGGCCTTCGATGGCACGCAGCGCGCCGCTGACCTGGTTGGAGGTGACCACGCGCCAGGGCGCGGCGTCCTCGAAGGCATCCAGCATGCGCGGGGCGGGCACGCCACCGGCGGGCGCCTCCTGCGCCTGCAGGACGACCGGGACCGACAGCAGGACGAGCAGTACCGCGGCTGGTGCATTCACCCCTTGACGCTCCCCAGCAGCAGGCCCTGGATGTAATAGCGCTGCAGCGCCAGGAACAGCAGCAGCACCGGGACCACCGTCACCACCGCCCCGGCCATCATCAGCTCCACGTCCATGATGTGTTCGCGCGACAGCGCGGCGAGCGCCACCGGCAGGGTGTACTGCGACTGGTCGGTGAGCACGATCAGCGGCCACATGAAGTCGTTCCAGGCGGCCATGAACGTGAAGATGGCCAGCGTGACCAGCACCGGCTTCAGCATCGGCAGGACGATCTGCACGAAGATCCGCGCCTCGCTGGCGCCGTCGATGCGTGCCGCCTCGAGCAGTTCGTCGGGAATGCTGCGCGCGTACTGCCGGACCAGGAAGATGCCGAACACCGTCGCCAGTGCCGGCACGATCACCCCGCCGAAGCTGTTGACCAGCCCGAGTTCCTTCATCATCAGGAACAGGGGCAGCATGGCCACCTGTGCGGGGATCACCAGTGCGCCGAGCA
>DATINB010000050.1:0-6694 GCA_035474775.1 Luteimonas sp. | reverse complement strand
GCGCTGGCCGCCGCCGGGCTGGACGTGCGCCTGCTGGGCACGGCGGTCGACGACGGCCCGTTCGCGTTCCGCCACGAGCCGCAGGTGCACGCGCGCCTGCACGTGGTCTGCGGCCACCTGCACCCGGTGGCCCGCTTCCCGCCGATGGACCGGCGCTGGCCGCTGTTCTGGCTGCGCGATGGGTTGACGGTGCTGCCGGCGTTCTCGGAATTCACCGGCGGGGTCAAGGTGCTGCCGACGCCGGGCGAAGCGCGGATCGCGTGCGTGGAGGGCGATGCGATCGCGTTGCCGACACCCCCGGACGCGGTGCCGCTGCCCACGAGGAACGCGTCGCGACGCTGACGGCGATCGCCGCCCGCACGGCTGCAGCACGGCCCGGGCGGACTCTGGACACGTGGCTGGACTCGAGGCGACTCGCGGCGCTGCGCGTCTGGCCGGGAACGGGCTGTCGCCGCGAGATCGACTGTCGGGAACTGTGCAAGGACCGCGAATCAGCGATCGAAGTCGCCTTGCGTGCCGTCAGCTGACCGTGTCGGGACGCAACAGTGCCTCGAACAGCGCCGGCAGGTGCGCGGACGCCGCCGCCACGTTGGCCAGCACGTCGTCGAGGGTGATCACCTCGTCGACGATGGGACCCGCGCCCGCGGCCCAGTTGGCGACGATCGCCAGGCACGCGTAGTCCAGCCCCATCTCGCGCGCCAGCGCGGCTTCCGGCATGCCGGTCATGCCGACCAGGTCGCAGCCGTCGCGGCGCATGCGCGCGATCTCGGCGCGTGTTTCCAGGCGCGGGCCCTGGGTGGCGCCGTAGCAGCCGTCCTCGACCATGGCGACTCCGGCACGCCGTGCCGCCGCAATCACCTCGCCACGCAGCGACGGCGCATACGGGTCGCCGAAGTCGGCGTGGACCACCTCGGTGCCGGCCTCTTCGCAGATGGTGGAGACGCGGCCCCAGGTGTAGTCGATCAGCTGGTCGGGGCAGGCGAGCACGCGCGGGCCGAAGCGTTCCCCGATGCCGCCGACGGTGTTGAGCGCGAGCACGCGCGTGGCGCCCAGCGCCTGCAGCGCGGCCAGGTTGGCGCGATAGTTGATGCGGTGCGGCGGCAGCGCATGGCCCTCGCCGTGGCGGGCCAGGAAGGCGACGCGTGCGCCGTGCAACACCCCGACGCGTACCGGCCCCGACAACGCGCCGTACCGGGTCACGGGCTGCTCGGTGACCACGCCTTCGAGTCCGGCCATTGCGTACAGGCCGGTGCCACCGATGACGGCGAGCTGGATTGCGGACGTTGCTGCGACCATCGGTGTTCCTTGCCTCTGGCTACGACTCGGCCAGCGCGTAGAT
Organism: Luteimonas sp.; assembly: GCA_035474775.1. Taxonomy (GTDB): domain Bacteria; phylum Pseudomonadota; class Gammaproteobacteria; order Xanthomonadales; family Xanthomonadaceae; genus Luteimonas. The sequence continues at coordinate 5,355 of DATINB010000050.1, read as the reverse complement.
CGCCGGCAGGTTGCGACCCTGCTCGTGGTAATCCATGCCGTAGCCGAACACGTAGCGGTCCGGGACTTCCACGCCGATGTAGTCGGCGTCGATGCCCTCCACCCGGCGGTCGTGCACCTTGACCGCCAGCACCGCCACCCGCACCTCGGCCGCGTCCTGGTCCTCGCACCAGCGGGTCACCGCCTTCAGCGTGTGGCCTTCGTCGAGGATGTCGTCGACCAGCAGCACGCGGCGGCCTGCCATCGGCGTGGCCGGACGGTGCAGCCAGGCCAGGCCGGAGCCGGTGGTGTTGCCGCGGTAGCGGGTGGCATGCAGGTAGTCGAACTGCAGGTCGAGCCCGCGCGCGCCCAGCGCGAACGCGAGCGAGGCCGCGAACGGCATGCCGCCGTGCATGATGGTGACGAACAGCGGCACGTCGCCTTCGACGTAGTCGCGGTGGATGGCGTCGGCCATGTCCTCGATGGCCGCGTCCAGCACGTCCTCGTCGTGGATGACGTCGGCGCCGACCAGCGCGTCGACCAGGCGTGGCGTGGTCATGCAATCCCTCCCTGCTGGCGCGATCGCGCCGGTGCGTAGCGGGCGTCGGCGAGCAGGCCGTCCCAGCCCATCGGCCCGCGACCGATCAGGCCGGTCAGCGCCATGGTGTTGAGCGTGCGGCCCTCGACAGCGGTGAGCGAGTCGTCGACCAACTCCGGGTGGCAGACCAGCACCACGTCGCAACCGGCATCCAGGTGCGCGTCGATGCGCTCGCGCACGCCGCCGGCGGAGAATGCGGCCGCCATGCCGATGTCGTCGGAGAACACCACGCCGCGGAAGCCAAGGCCGCCGTCGACCACGCTGCCGCGCAGGATGTCGTTGATCCAGAGCGGCGAATAGCCCGCGGGTTCCGGCGCCACCTGTGGATAGACCACGTGCGCCAGCATCACCGCATCGGCGCCGGCATCGATACCCGCGACGAACGGCACCAGGTCCTCCTCGCGCAGGACCGCCAGCGGCCGGTCGTCGATGGCGGTGTCGAAGTGGGTGTCCTCGCGCACCGAGCCGTGCCCGGGGAAATGCTTGAGCGTGGCGGCCATGCCGGCGTCGTGCATGCCCTGCACGTAGGCGCGCGTGAACCCGGCGACCACCTGCGGGTCGGCGGAAAACGCGCGGTCGCCGATGGCCAGGTTGCCGCGGCCGAGGTCGACCACTGGCGCGAAGCTGAGGTCGACGCCGCTGGCGCGGATTTCGCTGGCCATCAGCCAGGCATGCTCGCGCGCCGCGGCGAGCGCGGCGTCCGGGTCGCTCGCGTACTGGCGGCCGAAGCCGTCCAGCGACGGCAGCGCGCTGTAGCCCTCGCGGAAGCGCTGCACGCGCCCGCCCTCCTGGTCGACGCAGACCAGCAGCGGCCGCGGCGCGGCCTCGCGGATCGCCGCCGACAGCTCGGCCACCTGCGCGCGCGAGGCGAAGTTGCGCGTGAACAGGATCACCCCGGCGCAGGCGTCGTGCTGCAGCCAGTCGCGCTCGCGGGCGTCGAGTTCGGTACCGGCCAGTCCGATCACGAGCATGTGCGGTCTCCTTCCTGCGCGCCGCCTTCCGCCTCGCGCCATTGCGAGTACGGATGGGTGGCCAGCGCCAGATTGTAGTGGCGGGCGCTGTCGGTCACCTCCACGCCCAGCCATGGCGGGCGCTCGAAGGCCTCGTGGGCCGCTGCAAGCTCGATTTCGGCCACCACCAGCCCGGCGTTGTCGCCGAGGAACTCGTCAACCTCCCACAGGTGCGCGCCGTGCCGCACCAGGTGCCGGCGCTTCTCGATGCGGCCGCCGACGCAGAGGTCAAGCAATGCGCGGGCATCCTCGAGCGGGATCGGATACTCGAACTCCTGCCGGGTATGGCCCAACGCGCGCGACTTGAGGTTGAGGTACGCCGCCTCGCCACCGATGCGCACGCGCACCGACGCCCGCTGCGCGCCGGAGTCCATCGCCGCCTGGTCGTTGATGTAGCCCTGCGCCATCGGCACCACCGCATGCGCGGCGGCGCGCCAGCCGTCGCCGGTGACCAGGAACTTGCGTTCGATCTCGATGGGCATGAGCGCTCCGATTACCGACCGTCGCGCAGCTGCGCGGTCATGCAGGCACACGTGCGCCGCCAGCGGATGCCATGGCGCGCCGCGGTGCGCCGGGATGTCATCGCGGCCGACCCGCTGCGCGGCCGGGCTCGAACATGGCGATGGATTCGACGTGCGCGGTGTGCGGGAACATGTCCATCACCCCGGCGGCGCGCAGCGTCCAGCCGCGCTCGTTGACCAGGTAGCCGGCATCGCGCGCCAGCGACGCCGGGTGGCAGCTGACGTAGACGATCCGCTTGAGGCCTTTCAGCGGCAGCTGGCGCAGCACCCCGTCCGCGCCCGAGCGCGGTGGGTCCAGCAGCAGACGGTCGAAGCCGGCGCGCATCCAGGCATTGCCCCCGAGGTCCTGCGCCAGGTCGGCGGCATGGAACTGCGCGTTGGCGAGCGCGTTGTGGCTGGCGTTGTCGCGCGCGCGCGCCACCAGCCCGGCATCGCCCTCCACGCCCACCACCTCGCGCGCCACGCGCGCCAGTGGCAGCGTGAAGTTGCCGAGGCCGCAGAACAGGTCGAGCACGCGCTCGTCCGGCTGCACGTCGAGCAGCGCCAGCGTGCTGGCGACCATCTTGGCGTTGAGGCCGGCGTTGACCTGGATGAAGTCGAGCGGGCGGAACGCCAGCCCGACGTCCCACGGCGCCAGCCGGAACGACAGCGGCGGATCCATTGGCCACAGCGGCTGCACCGAATCGGGACCGCCGGGCTGCAGGAAGATCGCGAAGTCGTGCGCCTGCGCGAACGCCACCAGCGCGTCGCGGTCGCGCTCCGACAGCGGCTGCAGGTGGCGGAACACCAGCGCCACGGTGGCATCGCCGGCGATGAACTCGATCTGCGGGATGTCGCCGCGGCCGTCCATGCCGTCGACCAGCGCGGCGAGCGCCTCGATGCGTTCGCCGATCTGCGGGATCACCGTGTAGCAGACATGCAGGTCGGCGACGAAGCGCGGGTCGCGCTCGCGGAACCCGACCAGGGTCTTGTCCTTCTTCTCCACGCGGCGCACGGAGAAGCGGCCCTTGCGGCGGTAATGCCAGGCCTTGTCGACCAGTGGCGGCAGCACGGTGTCGGCATGCACGTGGCCGATGCGCTCGAGGTTGTCCAACAGCACGCCCTGCTTCGACAGGATCTGCTGGCCCTCGTCCAGGTGCTGCAGGGCGCAGCCGCCGCAGACGCCGAAGTGCGGGCAGCGCGGCACCACGCGATGCGGCGAGGCCTCCAGCACCTCCAGCGCGTTGGCCTCGTCGAAGCTGCGCGAGCGCGCGGTCAATTTGGCCATGACGCGCTCGCCCGGCAAGGCGCCTGCGATGAACACGGCCTTGCCGTCGGCGCGGCGTGCGACGCCGCGGCCGTCATGGGTCAGCGCCGTGACGTCGGCGGCGAACGGGGTCTGGTCGAGCTTGGCCAAGACGGGTGGCGCCGATTCGGGCTGGGCATTGTCCCAGACCCGGCGCAGTGGGGACACCGGATGCGGGGGGTCCGACTGGAAGGGCATGTCACGGATGGAACCTGAAGCGTCTACGCGAAGGCCGGGCGCGGGTGCCTTGTTGGCCGCCATTCGGATCATCAGCCGCGGGCTGTTGAATCCCTCCCCGTCCAGAGCGCCATCGCCGCGAGCACGCCGCCGGTTCCGCCGATGAGCTCCATCACCACCCGCGTCCCGAGGTTCTCGGCATCGTGGATGCCGGCCAGCGCCATGCGCGCATAGACGTTGGATTCGAGGCGGACGACACCGAGGTGGAACAGGTTCCAGACGTCGATGCCGGCGGCGATCGCGCAGGCGATCACCAGTGACCAGCCCATCGCGTGGCCCGGGGCCCAGGCGCCACGCCGCGCCAGGCCGTGGACCAGCGAATACACCAGCATCCCCACGGCGAACGCGATCAACGCTGCCTCGAGATTGCCGGCCCAGCCCAGGTGCAGCGGGAGGTTCACGCGCCGCCGTCGATGCGCGAGGCGGACAGCAGCTCGCCGGAGGCCACCAGGGCGACGGCGGCGGCGACCTCGCCGTCGAGCGCGCGGTCATGGTCGAGGAACGGGATGCGCGCGCGCAGGGCGGCGTGGGCGGCAGCCACCGCGATGCCGGGGTGGAAGGGTTGCGAGGACGCCAGTTCTTCGCGCAGCGCCTCAACCTCGGACAGGAACACGGCGCCGTCCGCCGTGCCCGCGCGCGGCTCACCCGTCACCTTGGCGGCGAACGCGGCGGTGTCGCAGCGGCGTGCGAGGTCGCGGGCGGCGTTGATCATGTCGCGGCGCAGGTCGAGTGCCTGCGCCGCGGTGTAGAGCTCCAGCGCCAGCACCTTGCCGAGGTCGTCGACCATCGCCAGCACGTGTCGGGCCTCGTTGGCACCCATCGACACGTGGTCCTCGGCGTTGGCCGAGGTCGGGATGGAATACACCGAGGCCGGCATGGCACGGGTGGCGAGATCGTTGACGATCGCGGCGGCGGTGTACTGCACGATCATGTAGCCGGATTCGGTGCCGTCCTCGTTGCCGATCAGGAACCCCGGCAGGCCGTCGTTGTTGGCCGGGTCCACCAGCTTGTTGAGGCGGCGCTCGGAAATGCCCGCCAGCACCGGGATCGACGCCTTGAGGTAGCTGAGCGCCAGCGCCAGCGGCATGCCGTGGAAGTGCCCCGCGGAGATCACCTGGCGCTCGATCGGCATGTCCGGGTCGTCGGCGCGGCCGGGGAACACCAGCGGGTTGTCGGTCAGCGCGTTGAGCTCGATGTCGAACACGCGGCGCGCCTGCGCGGCGGCGTCGCGCACCGCGCCGTGCACCTGCGGCACGCAACGCAGCGAATAGCTGTCCTGCGGCTGGTGCTTCTTGCCGCCGCGGAACGGCTTGAAGCGCTGGTAGAAGCGTTCGCGCCCGTGGCGCTGGTTGGCGGGGACCCAGTCCCAGCCGATGTCGAAGTTGAGTGCCTGCGCATCGGCCGTGTGCCAGCTGCCGGGCAGCCACTGCCGGAAGCGCGGCACCAGGTGGTAGGGAATGTCGGCCAGCGTCGAGCCCGCGAGCAGGCCACGCAGGTTCGCGGCGCTGCGCAGCTGGCCCGGGTGCGGGCGCAGCGCGTGCACGTCGGCGTCGAAGGCGCCGAGGCGCCCGGCGAAGGCATCGATGGTCATCGCCGCGGCCAGGTCGGCGGTGTCCAGCAGGTCCTCGAGGCGATGCAGGGCCAGCACGCCCATCGCCAGCATCTGCGCGGTGCCGTTGTTGAGCGCCAGGCCCTCCTTGTACGACAGGGTCACCGGCGCCAGTCC
>DATINB010000049.1:0-5939 GCA_035474775.1 Luteimonas sp. | reverse complement strand
CGATTTCGAGACGCCTTCGATCCGCCAGTACGCCCGCGAGATCGCGGCGGACGAGCGCGCCCACGTCGAGTTCCTGCGCACGGCGCTCGGTTCGGCCGCCGTGTCGCGCCCGATGCTCGACCTGCAGAACAGCTTCACGGCCGCTGCGCTCGCGGCGGGCCTGATCCAGCCCGGGCAGACCTTCGATGCGTTCGCCAACGAGAACAACTTCCTGCTCGCGGCCTACATCTTCGAGGACGTGGGCGTGACCGCGTACAAGGGCGCCGCGACGCTGATCAGCAACCCCGCGTTCCTGGAGGCGGCCGCCGGCCTGCTCGCCGTCGAGGCGTACCACGCCGCCAACGTGCGGACCGCGCTCTACGGGCGTGGCATCGAAACCCCGGAACTGCAGCTGATCGAGGCCACCATCGCCATCTCCGATGCGCGCGACAGCCTCGACGGCGCGTCCAACGTCGACCAGGGCGTGGCACTGGTCGACGGCCAGGGCAACATCGTGCGCGATGCCGACGGCACGCCGGTCAGCAACATCGTGCCCACCGACGAGTTCGGCCTGGCGTTCAGCCGCAGCGCGGGCCAGGTGCTCAACGTGGTGTACCTGACGCCGCAGTCGGCATCGTCGGGCGGCTTCTTCCCGAGGGGCGTGTACGGCGCCATCAACACCAGCGACGCCAATGCTTGACGCGCAAAACGGCACAACGCGCGCGCCGGGCATCCCGCCCTGCGCGCGCGTGCACGCATCGGGTCACTCCAGCCGGTGCACGGAACCGGTCAGCCGCCGGATCTCCTCCATCGAATGACTCACGTAGACAATCGGCAAGCGCGTCCGGTCGCGGACGCGTTGCAGATAGGGAATGAGTTCGTCACGCCGGGCCTGGTCGAGCATGGAGAGCGGCTCGTCCAGCAGCAGCACCGCGGGTTGCGACAGCAACGCGCGGCCCAGCGCCACGCGTTGCGCTTCGCCACCGGACAGGTTGGCCGTGCGGCGCCCCAGCAAATGGCCGATTCCGAGCAGTTCCACGATGTCGGTGCTGCCCGCGGCATCGAACCCGGGGCCCCGGCGCCCGTAATGCAGGTTGGCGCGCACGTCCAGGTGCGGGAACAGCCGCGTGTCCTGGAACACGTAGCCGATGCGTCGCTCGTGCGGCGGCAGGTCGATCCCGCGCGCGCTGTCGAACAGCCGCCGGCCCTCCACTTCGATGTATCCGGACAGCGGGCGCACCAGCCCGGCGATGGCGTGCAGCACGCTGGTCTTGCCGGCGCCCGACGCGCCACCCAGTGCGATCACGCGTGCCGCGTCCTCGATGCGCACATGCCGTCGGAAGGCCCCGCGTCGCAGGTGGATGTCGAGCGACAGCATCAGGTCACCTCGTCGCCGCGCTGGCGCCGCACCAGCCACTCCGACAGCAGCAGCGCCAGCAGCGAGATGGCCACCGCCACCGCGGCCAGCCGCCAGATGCCGGCCTCACCATCGGGTACCTGCAACAGCCCGTAGATCGCGGACGACAGCGTCTGGGTCTCGCCCGGGATGTTGGACACGAAGGTGATGGTGGCGCCGAACTCGCCCAGTGCCTTGGCGAAGGCCAGCACGGCACCGGCCACGATGCCCGGCCACGCCAGCGGCAGGGTGACGCTGGTGAACACGCGCCAGGGCGTTGCACCCAGGGTCGCGGCCGCCTGTTCCAGGCGCCGGTCGGTGGCTTCGATCGCGGAGCGGATCGCGCGCACCATCAACGGAAACCCCATGATCGCGCTGGCCAGGGCGGCGCCGCTCCAGCGGAACGCGAACTCGATGCCCAACGGTGCCAGCGCACGCCCCACCACGCCCTGGCTGCCGAATGCCACTAGCAACGCGTAGCCCACCACCACCGGCGGCAGCACCAGCGGCAGGTGCACCAGCGCGTCCAGCAGCGACTTGCCGGGAAAGCGCGCCCGGGCCAGCAACCAACCCATCGCGATCCCGAACGGCAGGCTGGCCAGCGTCGCCACCGAAGCCACCCGGATGCTCAACGCGATGGCGGCCAGCTCAGCCGGGGTGAACTCGAACATTCGACAGGCGCCGCCATGGACTGCAGGGCGTCAAGGTACCCGGAAGCCGCGGCGGTGGAAGATCGCAGCGGCAGCCGGCGTCGCCAGCCACGTGACGAAAGCCCCCGCGGCCGGGTGCCGGCTGGCCTTCACCCGCGCCACCGGGTACACGATCGGGGCATGCAGGCCTGGCGCGAAGGTGGCCACCACGTACACGCGCGGCTCGGCGCGTGCGTCGGTGGCATACACCACCCCCAGTGGTGCCTCGCCGCGGGCGACGAGCATCAGCGCGGCGCGGACATTATCGGTCTCGGCGACGCGCGGCTGCAGTGCGTCCCAGACGCCCAGTGCGGTGAAGGCCTCTCGGGCGTAACGGCCGGCCGGCACGCTGGCGGTCATCGCCAGGGCCAGGCGCCCGTTGCCGCCCAGCCGCGGCAGCAGGTCGACGCCAGGCCGCAGCTGGATGGCGGCAGCCCCGGATGCACGCGGTGCCACCAGCACCAGGCGGTTGCCGAGCAGATCGCGGCGGGTTCCGTCATCCAGCAGGCCATCCTGCTGCAGCACGTCCATCCAGTCGCGGTCCGCGGACAGGTAGACGTCCGCCGGTGCGCCCTGCTGGATCTGCCTGGCAAGGACCGAACTGGCGGCATAGGACACGCGCACCGCCTGCCCGTTCGCGGCCGTGTATGCGGCCGAGGCCTCGTCCAGGGCTTCCTTGAGGCTGGCGGCTGCGAACACGGTCAGCGGTGCCCCACGCCCGGTTGGCGGCGCCGCGAACCCCGACACGCTCGAACACAGCAGCACTGCGCCCGCCAGCAGCGCCCAGGCACGCGCAAACAGTCGCCTCGGGAACGCACGGTCCCGCCCGCGCTTCGAGTGTCCCTGCGCGGTGCCAGCCGTGATCAATCGCTGCCGACGCCTTCGCCCGGCACGTCCGGGTCGCCGCGACGCTGCGTGCCACCCTCGAACTCCTTCGGCTTCTCAGGCTGCAGGGGCGATACGGTGTTGCGGTCGCCGGACCCGTGCCCGTACTCGCGCTGGGCACGCTCGGGCGCGGCGTCCTGCGGTGTGTCGTCGCGGCCGCTCATTCCGGCAGCTTCGCGGGCACGAAGGGCGAGGTCGGGTCGCTGGCCGGGAAGGTCTCTTCCAGCGCCTGGTCCTGGTTGTCGCTCTCGTGCTGCTTGCGGTCGGCTTCGTCGTCCGGCGATTCCTGGCCTGCGCCCGCCGGCTGCGGGTCCTTGCGGTCGCGCGCCGGCGCATCGTGCGACGGATCCGGGGTTCCGTGTGCGGTCGTGCTGTGCATGTTCATGGTCGACTCCTTGCTGGGCCTGCGATGGTGCGCCACTCCTGGTTGCGCGCGCGTCAACTCACCCGGCCGGCCCGCCCATGACCGGCAGCACCACGCCGCTGATGTACGACGCGGTGACCGGCGACGCCAGGAACACGTACGCAGGCGAGATTTCCTCCGGCTGCGCGGGCCGGCCCATGTCGCTGGATTTGCCGAAATCGGCCACGTCCTCGGCGGTCTTGTCGGCGGGGTTCAGCGGCGTCCATACCGGGCCCGGCGCCACCGCGTTGACGCGGATGCCACGCGCGAGCAGGTTGCTGGCCAGCGACAGCGTGAACGCATGGATGGCGCCCTTGGTGGCGGAATAGTCCAGCAGCGCCTTGTTGCCGAGCAGGCCGGTCTCGGACCCGGTGTTGATGATGCTGGCGCCGGTCTGCATGTGCGGCAGCGCCGCACGGGCCATGTGGAAATACCCGGCGACGTTGGTCTGCAGGGTCTGCTGCAGGTGTTCGTCGCTGATGTCCTCAAGGCGCTCGGCGTGCTGCTGGAAGGCCGCGTTGTTGACCAGCACGTCGAGCCTGCCGAACGCCTTGGCGACCTTGCGGACGGCCTTGTCGCAGAACGCCGCATCGCGTACGTCGCCGGCGATCAGCAGGCAGCGCCTGCCCTCGGCTTCGACGTGCCTGCCGGTCTCGCGGGCGTCCTCGTGCTCGTCCAGGTACAGCACGGCGACATCCGCGCCCTCGCGCGCGAACAGCACCGCCACCGCGCGGCCGATGCCGGAGTCTCCACCGGTGACGATGGCCGCCATCCCGTCCAGCTTGCCGCTGCCCTTGTAGTCGGGCGCCTCGAAGCGGGGCTGCAGCTGCAGGTCGTGTTCGTTGCCGGGCTTGTCCAGGTGCTGCGCCGGCATGGGGTTTTCCGGCTGGCGGCGCGCGCCGGCCTGCACCGGCTGCTTGTCCTCGTCGGGCGCCTTGGCGGCCTTGCCAAGCGCCTTGCGCTGGATCGTGCGCTGCTTGGCGGCAACCGCCGCGGCGTCGCTGCCGGCACTGCCGCCCTTGCGTGGGCCCGCGGCATCAGCCGAGGGTGCCCTGCCCGCCTTCTTTGCCGCCGACCTGGTGGTGCGGGTGGCCATGGTGCAATCCTCGTATGGGAGCCGGCGACGCTAGCCCGCCGCTGGTCGCCACGGCGTGACTCCTGCGCACGCCGACATGCCACCGCGACGACGCGTCAGGGCATTGCCGGCAACGCCTGCTCGAGCTCGGAGAAGCCGGCCCACGGATCGGCACGCAGGCGCGCGGCGCGCGCCATGGCCGATGACAGGTCGAACGTGGCCGGCCCCGGCAACCCGCCCAGGTCGGCCCAGCGCAAGGGCACCGCCACCGGAGCACCTGGCCGCGCCCGCAACGACCACGACGCCACGCTGGTCGAGCCACGCGAATTGCGCAGCCAGTCGATGAAGATGCGGCCGCCGCGCTTGGCCTTGGACATGGTGGCCACGTAGCGGTCGGAACGGCGCTCGGCCAACGCGTTGGCGAAGCGGTCGCAGAATGCGCGCACGGTGTCCCAGTCGGAAGCCGGCCGGATCGGCACCACCACGTGCAGGCCCTTGCCGCCGGACAGGCGCACGAACGACTGCAGGCCCTGGCGCCTCAGCACCGCGCGGATTTCACGGGCACCCGCCACGACCGCCGGCCAGGGCACGTCGTCGGCAGGGTCGAGGTCGAACACCAACCGGTCCGGCGCTTCCGGTGCCTCGATGCGGGAGCCCCAGGGATGGAACTCCAGCGTGTTCATCTGCACCAGGTCCAGCACGCCCTCGACGTCGGTGACGTACAGATAGGCCTCCACCCCACTCTTCTGCTGCAGCGGGATCGAACCCACGTCATCGCCCAGGCTCTCGGCGTGGTGCTTCTGGAAGAAGCACGGCCCGTCGCTGCCGCCTGGGCAACGCACCAGGGACAGCGGCCGGTTGACGAGTTCGGGCAGCATCCATTTCGCCACGGCACGGTAATAGGCGGCCACGTCGCCCTTGGTGTAGCCGGCGATCCTGAACACCACCCGTTCGGGGTGGGTAAGGACGGCGTTGCCGGTCGCGGCAGTGGATGTCTTGCGCGCCGCTGGAGCGGCCGAGGCCTTGCGCGAAGCTGGTGCAGCGGAGGCCTTGCGCGCGGCGGAAGCGGCGGAAGCCTTGCGCGGAGCACTGGACGCCTTGTGCGCTGCTGGCGCGGCCGGCGACGACGCCGCCTTCCGCGCCGGCTTCGACCTGGCGCGTGCCGCGACCATCTCAGCCGGCCTTGCGGGCAGGCGCCTTGGCAGGCGCGGCGGCCTTCTTGGCCGCCTTCTTCGCCACCTTCTTCGCCGCCTTCCTGGCGGTGGCCTTCTTGCCCGTCTTCGCCGGCGCCTCGTCCTCGGCCGCGTCGTCGCCACCCTTGGCCGGCGTGCGCTTGTTGCTGGAGATGCTCTTCTGCAGCAACGCCATGAAGTCGACCACGTTGGTGGTGGCGTCCTCCGGCAGGTCGAACTTGTTCTCCTCCGACTTCGACACCACGCCGTCGGCCTTCATCTTGTTGCGGATCACTTCCTCCAGCCGCGAGCGGAACTCGTTCTTGTACTCCGACGGGTC
>DATINB010000048.1:0-2297 GCA_035474775.1 Luteimonas sp. | reverse complement strand
CGTGACCAAGGAAGGCGGCATCGCCGGTCCGCGCGTGCTCGAACACATGGTCGATGCGGTGCTGTATTTCGAAGGCGACAGCGGCAGCCGATTCCGGGTCATGCGCGCGTTCAAGAATCGCTTCGGCGCGGTCAACGAACTCGGCGTGTTCGCGATGGGCGACAAGGGACTCAAGGAGGTGCCGAATCCGTCGGCGATCTTCCTGTCCGGCGGCAGCACGCCGCAGCCCGGCAGCTGCGTGATGGTCACCCGCGAGGGCACGCGCCCGCTGCTGGTGGAGGTGCAGGCGCTGGTCGATTCGTCCCCGTTGTCCAATCCGCGGCGGGTGGCGGTGGGGCTCGAGCAGAACCGCCTGGCCATGCTGCTGGCGGTACTGCACCGCCACGGCGGCATCGTCACCGGCGACCAGGACGTGTTCGTCAACGTGGTCGGTGGCATCCGCGTGCAGGAGACCGCGGCCGACCTGCCGGTGCTGCTGGCCATCCTGTCCTCGCTGCGCGACCAGCCGCTGCCGGAGAAGACCATCGCCTTCGGCGAGATCGGGCTGTCCGGCGAGATCCGCCCGGTGCCCAACGGCGAGGAGCGCCTGCGGGAGGCGGCCACGCACGGGTTCAAACGCGCGATCGTGGCCAAGGCCAACGCTCCCAAGGCCGGCAGCTACAAGGGCATGGAGGTGATCGCGGTGGAGCGGCTGGCCGAGGCACTGGAGCACGCGTGAGTCGAGAGCTGCGGACGGCCACGGTGTGCATGTCGCGCCTGCGGCCAAGGGAGCGCGGAGTGCGGAGGCCACCCCCGCCGCCGGCGCTGGCGTTGTGAGTGGCGATGGCCGTCCCCGGGTGGCGCCCGCCATGCCGATCCCGCGTCGCGGCGCGCCCGCAAGCGTGGCGCGCGCGGTGTCGATCGCATTGCACCCGTTCGCGGTGTTCATGCTGCTGGCGCTGCTTGCGGCCTGGCGCGTCGACCCGGCGTCGCTTGCGCGCACGGCCGCCGGCATGGCGGCCGCCATCGCGATCATCTCCGCCTTCATCTGGCAACGCCGTCGCGCCGGGCACTGGGAGACGGTGGATGCTTCGCGACCGCAGGAGCGCCCGTTGCTCTACCTGCTCGCGCTCGCGGTGATCGGCGGCTACTGGCTGTGGATGGGTGGGCGCGCGTCTGCAGCGTCCGGCGGCGTGCTTGCAGCCGTGGCGATGCTCGCTACGGCCGGCGTCGCCAACCGCTGGATCAAGCTGTCGCTGCACATGGCAAGCCTGGTGTTCGCAAGCGTGGTGTCGTGGCCACTGGCATGGCCGGCGGCCGCGATGCTCACGGCCAGCGTGCCGGTGCTGGCGTGGTCGCGCCTCGCGCTGGGCCGCCACACGTGGCCCGAGGTGGTCGGCGGCACGGCACTCGGCGCGGCCTTCGGCACCGGGCTGCTGGCGTTCGGCTGATCAGTGCCCGCCGGCTGCGGCACCGCCGGCGGCCTTGGCCGAGAACGGCGGCTTCGCGAACCACACCACCACGATCACGAACAGGAACAGGATCCCCAGCAGGTGGAAGATCTCGTTGAAGCCGATCTGCACCGCCTGCTGCGAGATCATCTGGTTCAGCACCACGGCGCCGCGTTGCGGATCGCCCTGGCCCAGGCTGTCCACGGTCTGGCGGATGGCCGGGTCCCAGGCGCTCGCGTGTTCGGTGAGCTGCGCGTGGTGGACGGTGCTGCGCTGGTTCCATCCCCAGGTGGTGAGCGACGCCGCGAAGCTGCCGCCGAGCGTGCGCACGAACGTGGCCAGGCCTGACCCGGCGGCGATCTCATGCGGCTCCAGGTCCGACAGCAGGATGGTCAGCACCGGCATGAAGAACAGCGCCACGCCGAGTCCCTGCAGCAACTGCACCTCGGCCACGCGCTGGAAGTCCACGTCGAGGTTGAAGCCGGCGCGCAGGAAGCTCGTGGCAGCCATCGCCACGAAGGCGAAACTCGCGACCATGCGCAGATCGAAGCGCATCGCATACTTGCCTACGAACGGCGTCAGCAGCACCGGCAGGATGCCGATCGGCGCGGTCGCGAAGCCCGCCCAGATCGCCGTGTAGCCGAGGTTGCGCTGCAGCCACAGCGGTACCAGCAGGCCGACGCTGAAGAATGCGGCGTACGCGACGACCATCGCCGCCGTCCCGGCGCTGAAGTTGCGATGGCGGAACAGCTTGAGGTTGACGATCGGATCGCGATCGGTGAGTTCCCAGATCAGGAAGACCGCCAGGGCAATCACGGCAGTGATCGCCAGGATCACGATCTTGGTCGAGTTGAACCAATCTTCGTC
>DATINB010000047.1:0-2207 GCA_035474775.1 Luteimonas sp. | reverse complement strand
CGACGATCACCGCGCGCTGCTGCCGGGACTCCAGCACCAGCAGGCGCAGCAGATCGTCGAACGGCTGGCGCAGGTACACCCCGGCGTCGGACCCGGCGCCATCGGGCACCACCCAGAGCCGCATCAGGCCGAGGATGTGATCGATGCGCACCCCGCCCCGGTCGCGCATCACCGCGCGCAGCAGCTCCAGGAACGGGGCGAAGCCGTGCCGTCGCAACCCGGCGGGCGCATAGCTGCCGATACCCCAGGCCTGTCCGCCGGCGTCGAACGCATCCGGCGGCGCACCCAGCGTGAGGCCCCGCAGCACGGCGTCGGGCCATGCCCGGGCTTCGGAACCACCCGGGTCGAAGCCGACCGCCAGGTCGGCGATCAATCCCGGGCGCATGCCGGCCGCCTGTGCGCGCGCCTGCACGGCCGACCAGCTGCGGGCGGCCAGCCATTGCGCGAAGCGCTGCAACGACGCGCCGTCTTCGCCGGCCTCGCCCTCGAGTTCGCCGGCAGCGACACGCGCATAGTGCTGCAGGGATGGCCCCCGCTCGCGCACGAACGTGGCCAGGTCGGCCTGCAGTGCCACGGGCAGCTCGGCGCGCCGCGCATGCAGGGCCCGCAGCCAGTCCCAACGCGCCTGGCGGACGCCTGACCAATCCACGAGTGCACTCGCCGACAGCGTGTCGAAGCGCGCCGATATCCCGGCCGCTTCACGCGCCGCGTCCGCGAACGCAGCCCCGGTGACCAGCGCCGGCGCCGCGTGCACCGGATCGAGGAAGCGGCGATCGCCGGGCGAATACGGACTGGCATGGCTGGCATCCAGGCGGGCCGCGTGCAGCGGGCTCAACGCCAGCGCATCGCCACCGGCCTTGGCCAGGCGCTCGACCCACGCCAGCGCCCCCGACGCATCGCCGACACCGCCATCCTCGGCGTCGCGCGCCGAGTACACCTGCAGGCCGACACCCCAGCGCCGCGGATCCGGCTCGCCGCAGGCCTCGGCCATGCCGAAGCAGGTGGGCGGTGCGACGGCGAGCGTGGTGACACGCTCCCGCCACTCCAGCTGGTGGTAGCCGGCGGCGTCGACGCCGGCGACGCGCCCTTCGGCATCGAACCGCCCATCGGACACCGCGCCGCCTGCCAGGCGGAGCTGGTAGCGGGCGCCGGGGGTTCCCCCAGCGGCGATCGGCTGCCCGGCATCCGCGGTCAGCAGCGTGGGCGTGGCCTGCGTTTCGGCGTCGCGCAACGCGCGCAGGCTCTCGCGCGACTGGCGGTCGTCCGCCGCGGGCCAGCCGAGCGCAGCGAGCACCGCGCGCAGGCTGTCGGGCGCCACCCGCTTGTGCTCGCCCGCGCCGTCGGTCCAGTCGACGCAGAGTCCGGCCGCCGCGGCAAGCGACGCCAGGGGGCTCGCGGGATCACCCACCTGTCGCGAACTCCGCGACGAACGCGGCCGGCGGCAACTGCGTCGGGTCGTCGCCACGATTCACCGCCAGGGCCTCGCGGCCACCGTGCAGTCGCGGCAGGGCGACCGCGCCGTCACCGAAGTTGACGGCCACCCGCCAGGTGCCGCTCCCGAGCGACCACTCGGCGCACACCGCGCCGGGCCCGATGGCGATGGCGCGCACGGCACGCGCGGTGTCCACGTGCGGTTGCAGGTGCGTCCGGCGCACGGCCAGCAGGGCGGTGAACCACTCCGCCCATTGCGCGCCCTCCCCGTGCGCTGCCTCGGCGATGTCCGCCACCGATGCGTCGAACGTCGACGGGGCGTTGGGGTCCGGAATGGCCGCACGCCTGGCTTCATCCGCGAACGCGGCGAAGTGCGCGAACTCACGGCGTCGGCCTTCGCGCACCTGGGCATCCAGCGGTGCCTGGAAATCGGTGAAGAACAGGAACGGGGCACGGCTTCCCCATGGCTCGCCCATGAAGAACAACGGGATCATCGGAGTCAGCGCGGTCAGTGCCAGCGCCGCGCGCAGCGCGTCGTCGGCAACCAGGCTGCGCAGGCGTTCGCCACAGGCGCGGTTGCCGATCTGGTCGTGGTTCTGCGCGAACACCACGAACTTCGACGGTGGCAGCGCCGCGCTGGGTTCACCCCGGGGCTTGCCGTGGTGGTCCGGCTCGCCCTGGAACGCGAAGCCTTCGCCGAGCACGCGCGCCAGCTGCCCGGCGGGGTCGGCGGCGAACATCGCGTAGTAGCCCTCGGTCTCGCCGGTGGCCAGCAC
>DATINB010000046.1:0-6156 GCA_035474775.1 Luteimonas sp. | reverse complement strand
AGATCGACGTGCTGGAATGGCCCACGCCGAACGTGTCGTAGCCGCTCTCTTCGCGCTTCGGAAACGGCGCGATGCCGTCCTTCTGCTTCACCGTCTGGATCGCGTCGCGCCGGCCGGTGAGGATCTTGTGCGGGTAGCACTGGTGGCCGACATCCCAGACCAGGCGGTCGTCTGGCGTGTCGTACAGATAGTGCAGGGCGGTGGTCAGCTCGATCACCCCCAGCCCGGCGCCGAAATGACCG
This sequence comes from Luteimonas sp., assembly GCA_035474775.1. Taxonomy (GTDB): domain Bacteria; phylum Pseudomonadota; class Gammaproteobacteria; order Xanthomonadales; family Xanthomonadaceae; genus Luteimonas. The sequence continues at coordinate 5,914 of DATINB010000046.1, read as the reverse complement.
CCGCTGCGCCCCACCGATTCGATCAGGTACGCGCGCAGCTCGTCGGCGATGGCCGGGAGCTCGGATTCATCGAAGGCCCGAAGGTCGGGCGGCGCGTCGATACGCGAAAGGCGCGGATAGCGCGTTGAGTCGATCATGATGGCCGCCATTGTAAACGCGGGCCGTCGGCGCGTCGTGGCGGCCCCGCGCGCGCCGGACGCGCCAGGCAAACCGGTCCGGGTGTCCGGGCCTACGTGGGCAGGCCTGGCCTGCCTTGATTCAGCGGCTGCGCAGCCGCCCGAGCAGGCTGCTCGGGCGTGGCGGCTCCTCCGCGACCGGCGGCGGCTCCGGCACGAACTCGGCGAAGCCCGTCGCGAGGTTGGCGTTGATGAAATCGGCGACCTCGGATTCGGGCAGCCCACTGGCCGCGGCGATCTCGGGCAGTCGCGAAGGGCCTTTCATCATCGCGGTGGCGATGCGGAAATGCTTGGGGTATTCCCGTTCCGTCTGCGGCCACTTGTTGAGCCGGTACCGGCCGCCCGGATCGAGTCCCGGCAACAGGCGCCCACGGCCCGCCACCAGGCCGCCGAGCCAGCGCAGGCGGACCAGCGATTGCGCCACGCCTGCCGCGGCGTGCTCGCTGGCCCAGGTCGCGTCGTCGATGGCTTCGAAGTCTTCGGCACGCACGTGGCCCTCGAAGTACGCGGCGATGGGCTTGAGCGGCGTCGGGCCGTGCCAGGTATGGGCCACCGGATCGATCAGCAGAGTGGGACCACTCTCACGGCGGTATCTGACCCGGCGCGACAGCGCGCCGGGCAACAGCCAGTCCGCGAACACGGTTTCGCGCGGCAGCGCGGTTGCCGGTTCCAGCGGCGACGCATCCTCTGTCGGATCCGCGATGTCCTCGACCTTCCCGGAGTCCTCGGCGATTGTCGGGACGTCCCGGCGCTCGCCGTCGATCGCGACGGGGGCGGCAACCGGTGGCGGCGCCGGCGCCGGATCGGGCAGCGCGGCCACATCCGGGCTGACGGCCGGCTCGCGGGATGCTTCCGGGGTCGCGGGGACCGGCGGAACGACGCCCCGTGCGACAGCGTGTGCCGCGTCGGCATGCGGGGCGGGCGCAGCGCCGAGGATTCCGGCGGCGGTCGCGGGGGGCGGTACCGGTTCGGACCGGGGCACGCCCCCGGCCGGCAGTACAGGTTCGGACCGGGGCACGCCCCTGGCCGGCAGTACAGGTCCGGACCGCGACGCAGCGGGGGCGGGATCGGCGGACAACGCGATGCCGTCCTGACGGGCGACATCCTCGAGCAGCCGCGCAACCTGGTGACTGTCGAACGGCCGCCCGAGGCGGAAATCGGTCTGCGTGCGCGCGGCCGACGTCAGGCCGATCACGTGCTTGCCGGCGGCATGCAGCCGCAGCCAGCTCATCGGGCCGTACATGCTGTCCATGTCGACCACCACGTGGTCGGCCTCGGCTTCGGGCGCCAGTTGCCAGGCGCCCTGCAGCCGCGCATTGGCTTCGTCGAACGCCGACTTCAACGCCGCCTCGGTGGCCGGATCCATCCCGGTCAGGCCGAGGGTCAACGACATGGGGTACGTCCGTTCTGCATCATCACCGGAGTGTTGCGGAGCGTGTCGCATCCGTCAACGCATGCGGCAGCGGCGTGCCGGGCCGACATGCGAAGGCCGCGACGCCCGCGAGACCGGCCCGTGCCGCGACCGCCGGCCCTCAGTCCGGTCGTGCGCGCCGACGCGGCAGGTGATTGCGCAGGAACGCCATCTGGTCGGCGAGGATGTTGCGGTTGGACAGGATCAGGTGTTCCACCCAGCTCGGACGGTAGGGCACCGCCAACAGTGGCATGGAGGCCTGGTGGGGCGTGCGTCCGCCCTTGCGTGAATTGCAGTGGAAGCAGGCGGCGACCACGTTCTCCCAGGTGTCGGTGCCGCCTTGCGACAACGGCAGCACGTGGTCGCGGGTGAGCTGCTGGCGGTTGCAGTCGCGGCCGCAGTAGAGGCACAACAGGCCGTCGCGTGCGAACAGCGCCGGATTGGTGAGCGCAGGCGTCGGATTGAGTGCCTGGCCACGCGCGTGGCCGCGCGCCGCCACGATGGGGTGCAGGTCGATGACGCTCTGCTCGCCCGTGGCCCGCGAGCGGCCCCCATGCACGCTGAGGCAGGGCTCGCCGAGCGTCCATGCCACGGCGCCTCGGACATACAGGCACGTGGCGTCCTGCCAGCTCATCCAGTCGAGGACGCGCCCATGCGCATCCAGCGACAGCAGCCGGACCCCGTCGAGGTGCGGGGGACTGCCGGGAACCGCCGGCAGCAGCATGGACTGCAGCCGCGCACGGCTGCGGAACTGGCGGAGCGTCGCGGTGTCGGACTCCATGGCTGCAGCTTATACGCACTGGCCGTGACCATGGAAACCCTGCGCTCGGCCTGCGACGGGTGGGGCAGCGTCAGGCGTCGAAATCGTCGGCAGCCATCGCCATCAACGGCGCGGCGCCCGATGCCATGCAGGCCGCGTGGGTGGCGACCCGGGGCAGCACGCGTGCGTAGTAGAACCTCGCCGTCTCCAGCTTGGATGCCTTGAATCGCGCGCTGCGGTCGGATGCATCGGCCGCGGCGACGCTGCGCGCCCACCAGAAGGCGAGCACCACGTAACCGGAATAGAAGAGGTAGTCGTAGCTGGCCGCGCCCAGTTCGTCCGGGTCGGCCTTGCTGCGCGCCAGCATGTCGTGCGTGACCTGCGTCCACTCCACGGCCAGCCGGCGCAATGTCGGAATGAATTCCTGTGCGACGGCATCTCCCGCGTGGGCCGTGCAGAAGCCTTCGATCTCGCCCAGGAACAACGCCAGGCCGGCGCCCCCGCTGGCCGCGGTCTTGCGTCCGACGAGGTCGAGCGCCTGGATTCCGGTGGTGCCTTCGTACAGGGTGGTGATGCGTGCATCGCGGGCAAGCTGCTCCATCCCGTGCTCGACGATGTAACCGTGCCCTCCGAAACATTGCAGCGCATGGTAGGTGCACTCCACGCCCCACTCCGTCTGGCAGGCCTTGGCGATCGGCGTGAGGAAGCTGCCCAGCACGTGCGCGCGCTCGCGTTCCTCTGGCGTTGCGGCGTGGCGGGCCACGTCGATCAGCGTGCCGGCGTGCAGGGCGAGCAGACGGCTGCCTTCGACCAGCGCCTTGATCGTGAGCAGCATGCGCCGCACGTCGGCGTGCACGATGATCGGGTCGGCCGGTCTGTCCGGATACCGGGCGCCGGAGAGCGCACGTGACTGCAAGCGTTCCCGCGCATAGCGCAAGGCGTTCTGGTAGGCGCGTTCGGCCAGCCCGAGTCCCTGCAGGCCGACGCCGAGGCGCGCGGCATTCATCATGGTGAACATGGCCTGCAGCCCCTGGTGGGGTCGGCCGACCAGGTAACCCTCGGCCGCGTCGAAATTCATCACGCACGTGGCGGAACCACGGATGCCCATCTTGTGTTCGATCGAGCCGCACCGCAGCGTGTTGCGCGCGCCCATGGTGCCGTCCCGGGACACCCTGAACTTCGGGGTGACGAACAGGGAGATGCCTTTCGGGCCAGGCGGTGCATCGGGCAGCTTGGCGAGTACGAGGTGCACGATGTTCTCGCTGAGGTCGTGCTCGCCGGCGGTGATGAAGATCTTGGTGCCGGTGATGGAGTGGCTGCCATCGTCGCGAGGCTCGGCGCGCGTGCGCAGCAGGCCCAGGTCGGTGCCGCAGTGGGGCTCCGTGAGGCACATGGTGCCGGTCCAGCGACCCTCCACCAGCGGACGCAGGAACACGTCGCGCTGCCAGTCCTCGCCGTGCACGGTCAACGCGTCGATCGCGCTGTGCGACAGCAACGGAAAATTCGCCCAGGCCAGGTTGGCGGCGTTGACCATCTCGTTGATCGGCACGCCCAGCGCGTGTGGCAGGCCCTGGCCACCGAACGCCGGCGCGGCCGTGAGCCCGGTCCACCCGCCCTCGACGAACTGCCGGAACGCGGCCTGGAACCCCGCAGGCGTGCCGACGTCACCGGTTTCCGGATCGAACCGGCAACCGTCCCGGTCACCCGTCGCGTTCAATGGGGCGAGCACGCCTTCGCTGAACCGCGCGGCCTCCTCGAGCACGGCATCGACCAGCTCACGGCTGGCGTCGGCATGGCCCAGCGATGCGAACAGCGCCTCCGCCTGCAGGACGTCGAACAGCCCGAAGCGGATGTCGTCCAGTGGTGCCCGGTAGCTGCTCATTCAACGCGTTCCTCGCGACACAGTGGGATCGATCGCGCACCGCGTGGGCGCGTCAACGCAGGACGCCGGGCAGGCCCGGCACCGGGCTCAGCTGACTGGCGTGCTTGAGCGGGTAGTCGCGTGCACCGCCGCGGTCGGCGGGGGCCGCGCGCAGCGTGCCCCCGAGGCGGTACCCGACACCGCGTCCACTGGCCAGGGCGTTGGCCAGGGCGATCCGAGCCGCTGAAGCGGGTGCCAGAGGCAGGGTCAGCACGTCCGCGGATTCAGGCCCCACCGTCAGGGCCGGGGTGGCCTGCAGGGTGCCGGCCTGGGCGTCGTCGACGACGACCTCGACCGTGACCGTGTCGAAACGCATCGGCACGCTGCTGTAGTTCTGCACGCGCAGTTCGAGCGACCAGCTGCCGTCGGCGGCGACTGTCAGTTGCTGGATGCTGGCCGCCGGCTCCGAAACGCGGCGGACCGGCCCGGTGGAGCAGCCCACCAGGACCAGGCAGGCGATCCAGGCTGCGATTCTCCAGGCACGTTTCATCGATGCGGCTCCTGCTCGGGGAGCCAGAATACCCGACCCCAGGGGCGCGGCATCGGGCGCCCGGCGGTCGAGCGACTAGAATCACGCCATCCCACCACCACGCCGATGGAGCAGTCCGATGAACGTGCAGAGCACCCCGAAACGCCTCAAGGACTACCTGCCCTGGGTGATCGCCGCAGTGGCCGTGCTTGCCCTCGCGGCGACCCTGCTCTGGAAGCGCGACGCCGGCACCGACGGGACGGTGCGCCAGCTCACCGAGCGGCTGGATGCGATCGAGTCGGGGCGGGCGCTCGACGCCCAAGGCCGGCCGGCCGCCAGGCCGGGTGGCGGGCGCGGTGCGGTGATGGCAGACGATGGCGGGCTTTCGTCGATCCAGCAGAAGTCACCCGAGCAGGCGGAGGCCGAGCGCAGTCGCCAGTTGAAGGAGCTGGAAGCCGCCTTCTCCCGCGACGCCGCGGACCCGGTTGGCGGGCCACGCACCGAGACCACCCTCGTGCAGACGATCTCCGGCTCGACCATGGCGGGCACGGGCCTGAAGCCGAACGACGTGGATATCGCCTGCAAGCAGAACAGCTGCAGGATCGTCGGCACCTTCGACCGGATGGGCGATGCCCAGGACTGGAGCCTGTTCTACATCACCGCGGCGGGCGGCAACGTCCTGTCGCAGACGCAGATGGTGTTCGTGCCGGCGGCGGGTGGGAAGACCGAGGTCCGCATCTATTCGACCCGCGCCAAGGGCTGAGTCGGACGATCCCCGTCGGTCGCCTCACTCCGCGCGCACGACCAGCTGGTAACCGAGCGCCAGCACCTCGCCGGGTTCCCCGTCCAGGTCCGCCTTCAACAGCGGCCTGGCATCCAGCCAGCGCCTCCGGAGGCGCAGGTGCAGCGTCGCGGGCCCGGCTTCGAGCCCGGGTTCCGGGCGCTCCGTCGCCTCGTGCGCGCGGTGCAGCAGCACCGCGATCCGCAGCAGCAGGGCGCTGCGCTTGGCGGATGCCAGCAGGCGATCGGGCAGCGCGTCGAACGCCGACTTCGGGACCTTGCGGCGGTGCGTGCGCACCAGGGCGGCCAGGAACTGCTGCTCCTGGCGTGAAAAACCGGCGATGTCCGAATGCTCGATGACGTACGCGCCGTGCACCTGGTACTGGCTGTGCGCGAT
>DATINB010000045.1:0-2191 GCA_035474775.1 Luteimonas sp. | reverse complement strand
TGGGATTCGCGGTCGCCGCGGCCGCGGCGCGCCGGGGCGCGGATACCGTGCTGGTGGCCGGCCCGGTCGCATTGCCCACGCCGGCGGGCGTGGAACGCATCGACGTGCGATCCGCGGCGCAGATGCATGCCGCGGTGGTCGCGGCACTGCCGGGGGACGTGTTCGTGGCCGCGGCCGCCGTCGCCGACTTCCGCCCCTCGGCGATCGCCGCGCACAAGATCAAGAAACGGCCCGGCGAAGACGGACTCGAGCTGCGCCTGGTCCGCACGCGCGACATCGTGGCCGACGTCGCCGCGCACGCGCGCCGGCCGCGGCTGGTGGTGGCGTTCGCCGCCGAGACCTCCGACCTCGCCGCGCATGCACTCGGCAAATTGCGCGACAAGCGCGTCGACCTGGTCGCCGCCAACCACGTCGGCCGCGCCGGGATCGGCTTCGAGAGCGAGGACAACGCTCTGACGTTGTACTGGCACCACGGCGAGGAGGCGCTGCCGCGCGCGCCGAAGACCCAGCTCGCCGAGCGGCTGCTGGATCGCGTCCGCGCCCTGTTGCCATGAGCATGCTGCCGACAGCGCCGCTTGCCGCCACGCTCGCCGTGCGCGTGCTCGACCCGCGCCTCGGCCGCGATTGGCCGTTGCCTGCGTATGCGACCGCGGCGAGCGCGGGCTTGGACCTGCGTGCCGCGCTCGACGACGCGCTGGTGCTGCAACCCGGCGACGCCGTGCTGGTCGCCACCGGCCTCGCCATCCACCTCGCCGATCCCGGCCTGTGCGCGGTGCTGCTGCCGCGCTCCGGCCTTGGCCACGCCCATGGCATCGTGCTGGGCAATGGCACCGGCCTGATCGATGCCGACTACCAGGGCCCGCTGATGATCAGCCTGTGGAACCGGGGCAGGGCGGCATGCACGATCCAGCCCGGCGACCGTGTCGCGCAGCTGGTCTTGCTGCCCATCGTGCGTGCCACGCTGCAAGTAGTGGATACTTTCGAGGACAGCGCACGAGGGACCGGCGGCTTCGGCCATACCGGCGTGCGCTGACAGGGGAGTTGCCGACATGAACGACCAAGACCCGCACAAGGCACGCGTGCTGCTGGCGCAGCTGCGTCCCTACCTGCCGCTGCTGGCCGCGGTCGCGCTGCTGCTGGCGCTGTGGATGGCGTGGAGCGGCTGGGAACAGACGCAGGACACCACCCGTCGCGAGGCGCTGTCGCGCAACCGCGACACCGTCGTGCAGCTCACCGAGAAGACGCTGCAGGGCGAGCTGGCGCGGCTCGGCGAACGCCTGGCATCGCCACCGATGCAGGCCGCGCTCGCCGCGGGCGACCTGCAACGGGCGTCGGTCCTGCTCGGCCGCGACTGGAACCATCTCGAGGAGGCGGTGATGCTGCCCCCGGACCTGCTGCCCGCCTATGGCGCCCTTCCGCAGTCCGGCTTCGGCCGCCTGGCAGTCGCCGAGGCCGCGTTGTCGGAGGACCGCGCGGTGATGCGCATCATCCGCGACGGCGGCGCCCCGCGCGTCGTCCTGGCCTCGCCGGCACGCGTGGATGCCGCGACCGTCGGCGTCGCCCTGGTCCGGCTGCCGCTGGCGCGCGCCACCATCGGGCTGGACGCCGTCACCATCGAGGACGACACCTACCTGGCCTTGCGGCAGGGCAGCGTCAGCCTGCTCGAGCGCGGCGATACCGAGTACGCGGACGCCGCCGAGCGGATGGTCAAGCCGGTATCGGGCACCGGACTCCGCGTGGCGGCGGCGGTGCCCACCCCGTCGATCAATCCGTTCGGCCTCGACGCGCTGCCGTCGCTGGTGGCGTCGGTGATCCTGGCCCTGCTGGCCTACGTGCTGTGGCGGTTGCCGCGGCGCATCCACGATCCGCGCATCACCGTCCACGACGCCGGCGCGCCGACGCTGGAGCAGGCGCTGGTGACCGCGCCGCAGGTCCAGGGCGAGAAGACCATCGACGTGCGCGATGCGCCCAAGGCGGCGCCGGTGCGCATCGACCGGGGCATCTTCCGCGCCTACGACATCCGCGGGATCGTCGGCCAGACGCTCGACATCGGCGTCGCCGAGCTGATCGGCCATGCCATCGGCTCGTTGATGCAGGACAGGGGCCACAACGACATCGTGGTCGGGCGCGACGGACGGCTGTCGGGGCCGGACATGGTGGCCGGACTGGTGCAGGGACTGCGCCGCGCCGG
>DATINB010000044.1:0-5278 GCA_035474775.1 Luteimonas sp. | reverse complement strand
GCCGCCGAACCCGCGCTGACCACGCTGGTGCAGCGCCGGCTGGCGCGATTGCTGGTGGATGCCGGCAAGGGCGACGAAGCACTCGAACTGCTGGCCGATGCCAGCGATGCCGCCGGGCTGGAAGTGCGCGGCGATGCCCATCTGGCGCTGGGCAAGCGCGACGCGGCACGCCGCGACTATGCCGACGCGCTCACCCGCCTCGACGTGGCCTCGCCGCAGCGACGCTTGCTGGAACTCAAACTCACCGACGCCGGCGGCACGCCCGGCAAGCAAGAGGCCAGGTCTTGATCACCACTGCAAACCCCAGCCGCCGTTCGGCGACCCGCCTGTCCATCGTGCTGCTGTGCCTCGGCCTGATGGCCGGTTGCAGCACCGTCAAGGGCTGGTTCGGCAACGACAAGTCGGACAAGAAGGCGGCCGAGCCGGCCGAGCTCGTCGAATTCACCGCGACCGCCAAACCCAACCGGGTGTGGTCGGCCAGCGTCGGCAAGGGCGAGGACGCCCTGGGCGCGCGCCAGGGTCCGGTGGTGGCCGACGGACGCGTCTATGCGGCCGCGGTGGAGGGCGGGGTGCGCGCGCTCGACCTGCAGAGCGGGGCGTCGATCTGGCGCTACGACTCCGATCTCGAACTGAGCGGTGGGCCCGGGGTCGGCGACGGACTGGTCGCCGTCGGCGGGCTCGAAGGCGACGTGGTCGCACTCGATGCCGCGACCGGCGCCGAGCGCTGGCGCGCGAAGGTGCCCAACGAGGTGATTGCCGCCCCGGCGATCGGCCAGGGCATGGTCTTCGTGCGCTCCAACGATGGCCGGGTCACCGCGTTCGATGCCGCCTCCGGCGAGCGTCGCTGGTTCTGGGTCCACGAGCTGCCATCGCTGACCGTGCGCGGCAACGATGCGCCGGTCCTGGGTCCGGGGTTCCTGTTCGTGGGCAACGACGACGGTACCCTCACCTCGCTGGCGATCGCCGACGGACGCCCGGTCTGGGACCAGGTGGTGGCCGCGCCGGACGGGCGGACCGAACTCGACCGCATGGCCGACGTCGACGGCTCGCCGGCGCTGGATGGCACCACGTTGTTCGCGACCAGCTACAAGAAGCAGACCGTCGCGGTCGATGGCCCCAATGGCCGGGTGCTGTGGGCGGCACAGAACGGCGGCTCGAACCGGCCGGGTGTCGCCCAGGACCGCGTCATCGTGACCGACCCGGATGGCGGCGTGTGGGCCCTGGACAAGACCAGCGGCAGCCCGTACTGGCAGCAGCCGGCACTCGCGCGACGCAGCCCGGCAGGCGCGGCGGTGCAGGGCGACTTCGCCGTGGTCGGCGACTTCGACGGCTACCTGCACTGGTTGAAGCTGGACGACGGCGCCTTCGCCGCGCGCGCGCGTGCCGGTCGTGCCGCCCTGCGCGGTGCCCCGGTCGTGTCCGATGGCGTGCTGGTGGTCCAGACGGTCGATGGCGACGTCAGTGCCTGGCGCATCGACCCCTGAACCCCTTGGACGGCAGGCCGCGGTCCCGGGTCGGCTGACGTTCGCGCACCGCAGCCGGGCGCGACCGGGCCCGCTACCCTTTCCTGGAAACGCCTCCGCATGTTGCCCCTCGTTGCCCTGGTAGGTCGTCCCAACGTCGGCAAGTCGACGCTGTTCAACGCGCTGACGCGTACCCGGGATGCGTTGGTCCACGACCAGCCCGGCGTCACGCGCGACCGCAACTACGGGGTGTGCCGCCTCGACGAGGCGCGCCCGTTCGTGCTGGTCGACACCGGCGGCATCGCCGGCGAGAACACCCACCTGGAAACCGCCGGGCTGGCCGGCCCCACCGCGCGCCAGGCGCGCGCGGCCGCCGAGGAAGCGGATCTGGTGCTGTTCGTGGTCGATGGCCGCGAGGGCGCCTCGTCGCTGGACGACGAACTCCTGCGCTGGCTGCGCAAGGCCGGGCGGCCGACGTTCCTGGTGGTCAACAAGACCGACGGCCTCGATGCACGCGAAGCGCTCGCCGACTTCTCGCGCTACGGCTTCACCGACGTGTTCGCGGTCTCGTCCGCGCACCGCCATGGCATCGACGAGTTGCTGGCGCAGGTGCTCGCGCGCCTGCCGGCGGCCGGGACCACGGAGACGCTGGACACCGATCCCGATCGCGTCCGCATCGCCTTCGTCGGCCGCCCCAATGTCGGCAAGTCCACGCTGGTCAACCGGATCCTCGGCGAGGAGCGGATGATCGCGTCCGAGATCGCCGGCACCACGCGCGATTCCATCGCGGTCGACCTGGAGCGCGATGGCCGCAAGTACCGCCTGGTCGACACCGCCGGCATCCGCCGCAGGTCGAAGGTCGAGGAGGCGGTCGAGACCTTCTCGATCATCAAGACCCTGCAGGCGATCGAGCAGTGCCAGGTCGCGGTGGTGATGCTCGACGCCAACGAGGGCGTCACCGACCAGGACGCCAGCGTGCTCGGTGCGGTACTCGATGCCGGGCGGGCGCTGGTGGTGGCGGTCAACAAGTGGGACGGGCAGGAGACCTACCAGCGCGAGCAGGTGGAAGCGCTGCTGTCGCGCAAGCTGGCGTTCGTCCCGTGGGCCGAGGCGGTGCGCATCAGCGCCCTGCACGGATCGGGCCTGCGCGAGCTGTTCGCGGCCGTCCATCGCGCGCATACGTCGGCCACCCGCGTGTTCGGGACCTCCGAGGTGACCCAGGCGATCGAGGCCGCGTACACCACCAACCCCCCGCCGGTGGTGCGCGGACACGTCGCCAAGCTGCGCTTCGCGCATCCGGGCGGCGGCAACCCCCCGACGTTCATCGTGCACGGCACCCGCCTGCGCACGCTCACCGAGACCTACCGGCGCTACCTCGAGAACTTCTTCCGCAAACGCTTCAAGCTCGTCGGGACGCCGATCCGCTTCGTGTTCAAGGAAGGCGAGAATCCGTACAAGGACCGCAAGAACGTCCTCAGCACGAGCCAGGTCGCCAAGAAGCGGCGCCTGATGCGGCACGTCAAGCGCGGCAAGTGACGGCGCCGATCGCCTTCGCGGAGGCGCGGGCGATCGTGGATCGCATCGCCCGCGGCCAGCCGCTGCCATCCGAAGCGGTGACGCTGTCGCGCAGCCATGGCCGCGTGCTCGCCGCCGACCTGGTCGCGGGCATCGCGCAGCCGCCCTTCGACAACGCCGCGATGGACGGGTTCGCCGTGCGCTTCGCCAGCGGGGACGTGACCGGCGAGGCCAGCCGGTTCACCCTGGTCGGCGAGCAGTTCGCCGGTGGCCCCGGGCCGGATCGACTGGCACCGGGGACCTGCCTGCGGATCACCACCGGTGCCCCGGTGCCTCCCGATGCGGACGCCGTGGTGATGAAGGAGCACGTCCGGCTGCAGGGCGACGTCGTGCAGGTGGACGTGCTGCCGGCCCCCGGCCAGTTCATCCGCAGGCGCGGTGTCGACACCGCACCCGGCGATCGCCTGCTGCGCGCCGGCGACATGCTGGGTCCGGCGCAGGTGTCGGTGGCCGCGGCGCAGGGGCGCGCCGGGCTCGACGTCGCGCGCCGTCCCACCGTGGCCGTCTTCACCACCGGCGACGAACTCGTGGAGCCCGGCATGCCCCTGCTGCATGGCCAGGTCTACAACGCCAATCGCGAGTTGCTGATGGGCCTGCTGCGCGCCGACGGCCTGGAGCCCGTGGCCTGGCCGACGTTGCCGGACGACCCCGCGCAGGTCGAATCGGCGTTCCGCCACGCGGGGCACGCATTCGACGTGGTGCTGACGATCGGCGGGGTTTCGGCCGGCGAGAAGGACTTCATCCCGTCGCTCATGCACGGCCAGGGCGAGGTGCATTTCTGGAAGGTGCGGATGCGGCCAGGCATGCCGGTCCTGTTCGCCGGCGGTGGGCGGCTCGGGTCGGCGCTGTTCCTGTGCCTGCCGGGCAACCCGGTCTCGGTGCTGGCCAGCTACCTGGCGCTCGGCCGCGTGCTGCTCGACGGGCTGCAGGGTCGCGCGAACGCGCGTCCCGTCCTGCGCGCGCGGATGGCGACCGGCTGGAGCAAGACGCACGAGCGCCTCGAATTCCTGCGCGGGCGTCTCGAGCCGGGGCAGGACGGGACCCTGTGGGTGACGCCCAATCCGGCCGACGGGTCCCACCGGATCCGCGCCGCCGCCGAGTCGGACGTGTTGCTGGTGCTGGAGGAACGTGCCGGTGACCGCGAACGCGGCGAAGCGGTCGACGTCATCCCGTATTGAGACCTGCCTGCGCACCCGGCGCCCGGCGGCCATAATCGGCCGATGGCCATCACCGAAGTCACCCCCCGAGACGCCCGCCACCGGCTGCAGCAGGGTGCACGCCTGATCGACGTCCGTGGCGCGGACGAGCGCGCCGGCGGCATGGCCGAGGGCGCGATCGGCATCGACCAGGACACGCTCGAGCGCGACCCGGCGCAGTACCTCCCCGAGCGCGGCGCGGAGGTGCTGCTGATCTGCCAGAGCGGGGCACGTTCGGCGCTCAGCGCCGCGCGCCTGCAGCGCGCCGGCTACGCACAGGTGGCCTCGGTGGCCGGCGGAACCCTGCGCTGGAGCGGCGAGGGCCTGCCGATGGCACGTCCCGAGGGGCCCATCGATCACGACTTCCATGCCCGTTACGCCCGCCACCTGCGGCTGGACGGCGTCGGCCTGCAGGGTCAGCGCAGGCTGGAAGCGGCGCGGGTGCTGCTGGTGGGCGCCGGCGGACTGGGCTCGCCCGTCGCCTTCTATCTTGCCGCTGCCGGCGTCGGCCACCTGCGCATCGTCGACGACGACGTGGTGGACCGCAGCAACCTGCAGCGGCAGATCCTGCACGTGGATGCCGACACCGGCCTGGCGAAGGTCGACTCCGCGGAAACGCGCCTGTCCGCGCTCAACCCGCGCGTCCAGGTGGAGCCGGTCGCGCAGCGCGTCACCGCAGCCAATGTCGACCGTCTGCTGGCGGACATCGACGTGGTGATCGACGGCGCCGACAACTTCGAGACCCGTTACCTGCTCAACGATGCCTGCGTGCGCCACCGGGTGCCGCTGGTGTACGGCGCGGTGCAACGCTTCGAGGGCCAGGTGAGCGTGTTCGACGCCGGCCGCCGCGCCGGCATCGCCCCCTGCTACCGCTGCCTGTTTCCCGAAGCGCCGCTGCCGGGCGACGCGCCGGACTGCTCGACGGTGGGCGTGCTCGGTGTGCTGCCCGGCGTGATGGGCCTGCTCCAGGCGAACGAGACGATCAAGCTGATCATCGAGCAGGGCGAGCCGCTGATCGGCCGCCTGCTCCTGTTCGAGGCGCTC
>DATINB010000043.1:0-2466 GCA_035474775.1 Luteimonas sp. | reverse complement strand
CGCGGCTGGGAAGGCTTCACCGACCACGTCGTGGCCACCCTGGATCGCGAATGCGAAGGCCTCGTGTTCCTGCTGTGGGGGAGTTATGCGCAGGCCAAGGGCCGTGTCATCGACACCGGCCGCCATCGCGTGCTGCGCGCGCCGCATCCGTCACCGCTTTCCGCGCATCGCGGATTCGTCGGGTGCGCGCACTTCTCCGCCGCCAACCGGTTCCTGGTCCGCCGCGGACTGGCGCCGGTGGACTGGACGCTGCCGTCGGATCCCTTCCGGCCAGTCCCGGTCCCGACCATCGGCCGCGCCACGGACTGATCCGGACCTGGCGCGGCCAGGGGTTCCGTATGATGGTTCCGACCCGCGGCCTCATGGCCTTCGCCTGCACTCGGATGGCTGCCCCCTGGTGGACGACACGCTGCTGGTCTCGCTGCACCTGCCCAAGACCGCCGGTACCAGCTTCGCCAGCAGTCTCGAAGCGGCATTCGGCGCCGGTTACCGCCCTGACTACGCCGATCTGCCGATGCAGGCGGGACGCTGGCACCGGCGCGTGCACGCGGTCCGGTCCGGACTCGCGCTGCGCGATGGGTTGCCCTCCGCCATCACCTGCGTGCACGGGCATTTCCTGCCGCTGAAGTACCGGTTGGCGCTCACCCGGCGCCACGCGCGCTACATCACCTGGCTGCGCGATCCGGTCGAGCGCGTGGTGTCGCACTACCACTTCTGGCGGCGGGACTACGACGGCCGCGACCCGGCGCAGCCGCTGCGCAACCGCATGCTGCGCGAGGACTGGTCGCTGGAGCGGTTCGTGCTGGGGCCGGAGCTGCGCAACGTCTACAGCGAGTATTTGTGGGGCTTCCCGGTCTCGCGGTTCGCCTTCATCGGCATCACCGAGCGCTATGCCACCGATCTGGAATGGTTCGCGGCACGCCATCTGGGCGGCTCCGCCGTGGCGGCGACCGCGCTGGCCAACCCGGAACGGGGCGGCGAACCGTACCTCCTCGACCCCGGCCTGCGCAGGCGGATCGAGCGTCATCACCACGCGGACATGGCGCTGTATCGTCGCGTGGCGCACGATCCACCGGGTGCACGGACCACCGCCGAGTGACGCGGGGGCCGCGGCGATGCGCCGCGCACCGGGGCGGCGTCACCGGCGGGACACGCCCGGATGCGCCCGCCTTATCGTTCCATGAATGAAACGCTAGGAACTTTCCCTGGCCTTAGCAGTCATAGATGCTCACTGCTAAACTGCGCGCCATGACCATGAATCCAGCTGCCGCCATGCTCGTTCCCAACAACCTGCCCATTCCTGGTGCCGTCGGGTCGCTCGACGCCTACATCGGCGCCGTGCACCAGATCCCGGTGCTGTCCGTCGAGGACGAACAGGCGCTGGCCCACCGGTTCCGCGACGAGGATGACCTCGGTGCCGCGCGCGAACTGGTGCATTCGCACCTGCGTTTCGTGGTGCACGTCGCCCGCGGCTACAACGGCTACGGCCTGCCGTTGGGCGACCTGATCCAGGAAGGCAACATCGGCCTGATGAAGGCGGTGAAGCGCTTCGACCCCGGCGTGGGCGTGCGCCTGGTGTCGTTCGCGGTGCACTGGATCCGCGCCGAGATGCACGAGTACATCATCAAGAACTGGCGCATCGTCAAGGTCGCCACCACCAAGGCGCAGCGCAAGCTGTTCTTCAACCTGCGCAAGAGCAAGAAGCGCCTGGGCTGGTTGAACGCCGCGGAAGTGAGCGCCGTCGCCAAGGACCTCAACGTCTCCGAGCGCGAGGTGCTGGAGATGGAATCGCGGCTCTCCGGGCGCGACATCGGCTTCGACGCGCCTTCCGACGAGGACGACGACCACGCACCGCCGTCGCCGGCCGCCTACCTGCGCGCGCACGAGGAAGACCCGTCGCAGGCCTACGAGCGCATCGACAGCGAGGACAGCAAGCTGGAACTGCTGCGCGAGGGCCTCGGCCGGCTGGATGCGCGCTCGCGCGACATCATCCGCAGGCGCTGGCTGGACGACGAGAACAAGGTCACCCTGCAGGATCTCGCCGACGAATACGGTGTATCCGCGGAGCGCATCCGCCAGGTGGAGGCGAACGCGCTGAAGAAGATGAAGGCGCTGTTCGCGGCCTGAGCGGCGTGGCGACCCTTCGAGCGGCCCCGGCGACGGGGCCGTTCGCATGTCCGGGCCAGGGGGCGCGACCCATCGCCCGCGTTGGGTGGTCCATCGCTGGCGCGGTGACCCGTCGGCTCCGGGGCGACCCTGTTCAGTCCCGGCGCCAACTCACCACTTGAACAGCACCAGGCTCAGCGCCAGCACACCCATGCCGGTGATCAGCCCGTAGACGGTCTCGTGGCCTTTCGCATAGCGTTTGGCCGCCGGCAGCAGCTCGTCGAGCGCGAGGAACACCATGACGCCCGCGATCAACCCGAACACGCCGCCGAACACCGCGTCCGACAGGTACGGCCGCAG
>DATINB010000042.1:0-3048 GCA_035474775.1 Luteimonas sp. | reverse complement strand
TCAACCTGCTGGCATGACTGATTCCACTTCGCCTGGACATCGCGCCCTTCGCCACGGCCGCCATTCGCTTGCGGGGCATTGCTACCTGCTCACCACGGCAACCTACCAGCGGCAGCGCCTGTTCGACGATCCTCGCCTGGCTGCAACCGCATGTGGCGCATTTACCAAAGCAGCGCCCGCAGATGCCACCTTGCTTGCCTGGGTATTGATGCCGGATCACGTTCACTGGCTGCTGCAGTTGGGCCATCGCACGCCGCTGGCACGGGCAGTTGCGTGCCTGAAGGCTGCGAGCACGCGTGCGGCCAACACGCAGCGTGCGATGCAGGCGCCCGTCTGGGCCCGCGCTTATCACGACCATGCCGTGCGTCATGACGCGGATCTACGTGCGGTTGCACGCTATGTCATCGCCAACCCATTGCGTGCCGGGTTGGCGCAGCACCTTGGGGAGTATCCGTTCTGGGATGCGGTCTGGCTGAGGTAGAGGCGCGCCTGCGCGGTGAGGCACTTCTGGGAACGCTCCATCGCGCGCAAGCGCGCTCCTACGGTGATTGCGCACGGCTGCACGGCCGTGATCGTGGCCTGGCTGGCACCTCCGTTCTGGGCCGCGGTCTTGTTGGCTTAGAAGCTAGCAGGCGCGCGGTGGGGCTTTCCCGGGAACGCCTATCGCGCGCAAGCGCGCTCCTATGGTGATCGCGCACGGCTGTGCCGCTGATCGTGGCCTCATTGGAACTACGTTTGGAACGCCGGTCTGATTGGCCTAGAAGCGAGCAGGCGCGCGGCGAGGCATTCCCAGGGAAGCCTCACCACGCGCAAGCGCGCTCCGACCGTGATGCCTTACGGCTGCACCACCGTAATCGTGGCCGGGTTGGTGCGGCCGACGCCGCGCAGGTCCGGGCGATACATGTCTTCCACCAGCGAGGGCGGCACGGTGTAGGTGCCCGGGGTGACGGCGCGCACCAGGTAGAACACCTGCGCCTTGCTGCCCGAAGACAACGACAGCGCAGCCACGTAGCGGTCGTCACGGAACTCTTCATGCTTGACGTCGGCGGCGCTGGAACGCTCGCTGATGCCGATGCCGTCCACCACCACGTCGGCCCACTGCTTGGCATCACCGAGGTTGAAGTTCTCGATCTCCAGGCCCGCCGGCAGCAGGTCGGTCAGCAACGCGTCGGGCATGGCCTGGTCGGCCGTGATGCTGACCTGCACGATCAGCGCCTCGCCTTCCTTCAACGGGCCCGGCTTCCACGGCTTGCCGTCGGTGCCGAACCAGGCCCGCTCGACCTTGATGGTGCTCGCGTCGGCTTCCGGCGCGTTGCGCGGCACGCCGGCGATCTCCAGGCTGGCGTAGAACGGCGGCTCGCCCCGGGGCTGGAAACGCACGCCCTTGACCAGCGCGTCGTGACCGAAGTCGCGGCCGAACAGGCGGGTCGGCGCGATGGCCTCGTCGATGCCGCCTTCGGCCAGCACGCCAGCCACCTGCTTCGACTGGTCGGCCATCAGCGCCTTGCCCAGCCGTGCCAGCGCGATCTGCTCCTGGGTACTGAGATGCAGCCAGCCGCGGTTGCGCCGCACGTCCAGCTCACGGCCGATGTCGACGACGCCGGCGTCGTATGCCGGCTTCGCGTAGCCGCGCTCGTGGGTCAGGGCGATCATCAGCGCGGCATCGCGGAGCGGGCTGCCGTAGTCGCCGAGATAGCCCGGGCGATCGCCCTTGAAGGCGAAGCCGGCGGCCATCGACTTCTGGCCGCGCGCGGTGTCGCCCTGCAGGGCCAGGGCGAGTCCCAGGTGCACCAGCGGCAGGCCGGTGAGCGTGCTGCCGCGCTCGTTGTCGTAGAGCGCGCGCAGCGTGCCCAGGGGCGCTCGGTTGACCCGCGCCAGCACGTAGCCGGCATGCGCCTGGTAGGCGAACTTCAGGTGCGAACGGTGGTCCTGGCCGTAGAACTCGTTTGCGCCGGACAGGAGGTCCTCGCCCAGCCGCTGCAACGCCTTCTGCAGCACCGCGTCGGGCACCGCGAACCCCCCTTCGCGCGCATCGAGCAGGAACTCGGCGATGTACGGCGTCAGCGCCGGGCTCACGTCGTCATCGTCGCCCCACATCGAGAAGTGCCCGTTGCCGACCTGCATCGAGGTCAGCCTGCCGAAGGCGCCTTCCATGCGCGCGCGGCGTGCCGCGGCGTCCAGGCCGCGCGTGCCGAGCATCCTGGCTGTCGCGGGGTCGAGCTGCAGCGCGGCGTACCCCCGGCTCGTGGTCTGCTCGGCACAGCCATAGGGATAGTCCAGCGCGCCCTGCAGCGCGCTGGCGAACGGGATCGGCGGCAACGCGCCCACCGTCATCCGCGCGGTCACCGAGCCGGGCATCAGGCCCTCGGCGGAGCCGGTGTCGAGGGTGACCGCCGCCAGGCTGTCCAGCACCTGGGTGCGCGCCCGCAGGACGGACGGCCATGCCGGACGCACCGGCAGGTCGTAGCGACGGTCGACCACGGCGCCGTTGCCGTCGACCCGCACGCGCACCCGGGCGGTGGTGAACCCTTCGCTCGCGGCGAGCGGGAAGCTCAGCGTGGATTTCGCATCCGCCGCCAGCTTGAGCGTGCGCGTCCCTTCGCCGATGGTGAGCGGCCCGATGCCATCCACGCGCACCTTGAACTCGCCGGCCCTGCCGGTGAAGTTGGTGACATCGAGCGTCACCGTGCTGCGGTCGCCCGGGGCCAGCACGCGCGGCATGCTGGCTTCCGCCACCACCGGCGCACGCACCACGGTCTCGACGTCGCGGTTGCCGTAGCGCGAATCCGCATAGACCACGGTCGACACCCGCAGCGTGCCGTTGAAATCGGGGACCGGCAACGCGATGCGGGCGATGCCCCTGGCATCGAGGCGGACCGGCCCCGCGAACAGGTCGACGGTCTGCACGCGAGCGGTCGGGCGCCGCGCCTGCGGGAGTGCACCCAGCGCCACGTCGCCACCGAAGCGCAGGCGCGCACTGCCGCCCTCGAAACTCTCGATCACGCGACCATAGATGTCGTAGGCGTCGACGCCCAGCCGGCGCTGCGC
>DATINB010000041.1:0-4159 GCA_035474775.1 Luteimonas sp. | reverse complement strand
AGGGCGGCGGTGTCGGTCTGCAGTCCGAAGTGGCCGAGCGCGTAGCTGTAGGTGGCGGTTTCGCCGGTGATGCGCGAGCTGTGCACGCCGCCCACGGTGCACAGGCCACCGAAGCACACCACCTGGTCGATCGGCGACCTGATCGAATACACGCGCACGCCCAGCGGCCGGTTCTGCAGGCTGTCGACCAGCGGACTGCCGAGCGCCAGGCCGTGCTGGCCGCAGGTGGAGGTGGCGACGTTGAACGGATAGGTGCCGCAGCTGCGCAGGCCACGCCAGGCACCGGCCACGCCCACGAAGGCATCCACGCTGCCCGACAGCTGGTAGCGCACGATCTGCCGCGCGGCCAGGGTCACGCCCATGGAATGGCCGACGACGTCGATGCGCCCGGTGCACGACGTGGCGATGGCCTCGACAATGGCGTCGAGCACCGGGGTCTCTTCGCTGCCGTTGTGGTCGTTGCAGGCCGCGCACACCTTGCTGCCCCAGTCGGGCCGGAAGATCTCGCCGGCGGCGAGGCCGCGGGCACGCAGCTCGACATAGGTGTTGTCGAACGAGGCGGGCGTGGATGCGTTGCCGTGCACCAGCACCACCGCATCGCGGCAGGCGGCCCAGGCGGATGGCGTGCAGGCGAGTGCGAGCAGTGCGCCGCAGGCGCTGCGACGGATGGATCGGGTCATGGCGGACTCCCTCGGATGGCCAACCGGCCGGGCGCGGATGCCGGCGCGGTTGCGCGGCATCCCGAAGCTGGCCGGAGCAAGCGTGGGAGGGCCAGTGGGTCGACCATGGACCGTCGGCGCGCGCTCGCCTATTGGCCGTAAGGACACACCCGGCGCCGGCGAGGGGCGCCGGGGGTCGCTCAACGCGGCGCGGTGGCCCGCGTCCGCGCGCGCGCGGGGCGCGCCAGCGGTGCCTTCGAGTCGCCCTTGGCCGGCGCGAACACGTGCACCCCGGCCTGGCCCGTCAATGCGAACAGGCGCCCGTCCGGCAGCGTCGACAGCCGTTCCACGCCGCGGTGGCCCACCGGCGTGAGCCGGGTGCGCACCGGGGCGGTGGGATCGCTGACGTCCAGCTCGTGCACGCCGCTGTCGTCGCTGTACCAGGCACGCTCGCCGCCCTGGGCGACCGCGGTGTAGCTGCTCGCCATCTTGGCGCCGGGGTCGTAGCGGCCGATGACCACGGGTTGCGCGGGGTTGGCGATGTCGATCACCTGCAGCTCCTCGCCGCAGGCCAGATAGGCCAGCGAGACCGCCGCGTCCACCGCCACGTCGAAAGCGCTGCCGCACCCGTCGTCCAGCGAGGCGACCTGCACCGGGGCCGCGGGGTTGGCGATGCTGAACACGCGCAGGCCCCCGGTGCCGGCCGCGTCGGCCTCCTGGGTTTCGGCCACGAACAGGTGGCCATTGGCGACCTTGAGGCGGAACGGCTGCCCGGTGAGTCCGGTCTGCCAGACCAGTTGCGGCTGCGCGGGATCGAGCACGTCGACCACGCCGAGCAGCCCGCCGTTGGTCCACTTGGCCACGTAGGCATAGCGGTCCTTGACGTCGAGGACGTAGGCGAACTCCACCGGAAGCCGCCCGAGCTCCACCGGCGTCGCGCCCGACAGGTCCACGGTCATCATGCCGAACCCCCAGCCGACCAGGTAGGCGATGTCGCCCTGCACCACCACCTGCTCGAAGTCGCGCTGCTGCAGCGCCTCGGGGAGGTCGGCCTCGAAACGGGCCACCGGTTCCAGGGTCTGCGGATCGTTGAGCGTGAATCCGGAATTGGGCTGCAGCAGCAGCGCGCGTCCGTCGTGCAGCGCGAAGTCGCGGGCCCCGATTCCAGCCGGCAGCCAGCTGGTCGAGGTCAGGGTCACCGGGCCGACCTTGGGCACGCGGTAGGCGCGCAGCAGGTCGGTGCCGGTGGGGACCAGCAGGGTCGTCCCGTGCAGGAACCCGCGACGGGCGCCCAGGGTGCTTGCGGCAAGCGTTTGCGCCGGGCGCGGTGCCCCGGCGCTGGCCACGGTCCAGGCGTTCAGGCCGGTATCGGCCCCGAAGGTGAACGCGCGGCTGCCGGTGCGCACGCCCGCCATCGACAGGGGAATGTCGATCGCGGCCCGGGGCACCAGTTGCGAGCCGCCATCCAGCGCGAAGGTGGTCAGCTGCAGCCCGGTGCCCATGACGTGGCGTCCGTCGCTGTACAGGTGGAAGGAGTTGAAGCCGTCGACGCCGGAAGATGCGATCCGCACCGGGGCCTGCGGTTGCCCGACGTCGTAGACGTCGAGGACCGAGCTGCTCTGGAAGGTGCGGCCGGTGGCGTGGATGCGGTCGCCCTGCGCGACGATGCGCGTGTACTGGGGGGTGAAGCCGGGCAGGGCGGGCACCCCGAACGCGGGCGTCGCCGGGTTGGACAGGTCGGCGACGTAGACGCCGTTCTCGCTGTCGAACAGGTACAGCTGGCCCTGGGCCGCGACCAGGCCCGCGGTGGCGCGGATCTGCTTGGCCGGGTAGGTCACGTCGGACAGCAGCGCGGGTCGGTCGGGGTCGGCGAGCGACCAGGTGGCCACGCCGCCCTCGCCGGAAATGCCGCTCCAGCTGGCGTAGAGGTGGTCGCCGATGCGCACTAGGCCATTGATGACCCCGCCGGCGGGGGCGCTGGTGGCCACCCGCAGGGGGGCGGCCGGGTTGGCGTAGTTCCAGGTGGAGATGACGCGCCCGGTGGGCAGGTACAGGCGGCTCCCGGCGCCGACCGCGTCGGCTTCGATGGCACCACCGCGGATCATCGCGAGGTCGTACGGCGCCGGGGCGGTGGCGGCGGCCGCCGGCCCGCAGGCGGCGAGGGCGAGCAGTGCGGCGGCGAGGGGGCGGATGCGCATCGGGATGGATCTCCTGGTGGGGTGACGTGCGGGGAACACCCCGCGCTGGCAGCACGGAACCATGGCCGTGGGCGGCGCAGCCGCGCATTCCACTTGCTTGACGATCGTTTGACGGCGCCGCGAGCGCCCGCGGCGCGGGCCCACGCGGTTCATCGGGCAGGCGGCAGCCGCTCCGGCAGGCTGCGCTCGCCGGCCAATGCCTCGGCATGCGCCCGCGCCGCGTGGAAGCGTGCCGACTGCCCGAGCGCGTGCGCCGAGCGCGCCTGCAGCGCGGCCAGCTCGAAGTCCGCCTCGACCCACGGGCCGAGCCGGGCGAGCACGGCCGCGGCCGGTGCCGGCCGGCCCTGATCGAGGAGCCAGCGCGTGTACGGCTTCGCCGCCGCGGCGATCTCGGACGGGACGCCGCCGCGCTCGGCCAACGCCAGCGCGCCGGCATACGCGGTCTCGGCCGCTGCCGTCTGCCCGGCCGCCTGCAGGCGCATGGCCTGGACCAGCCGGCCGGGGACCAGATCGCCGGCCAGTGCGCCGGCCCCGGCGCCGGCACCGCCGGATTCGCGGACGCCGGCCGCCAGGGCCGCGCGCTGGCGGGTTTCCAGCAGCCACGCGCGCTTGCCCGGCGCGCGATCCGGTGGCCATTCCGCGAGCGCCTGCCCGGCGAGACGCAACGCGTCCGCGGCCGCGCCACGGTCCAGCGCCAGCTCGGCCTGCAGCCACGGCAGGCGGCCGCGGTCGCTGGCGAACGCGAGGCGGGCGTCGGCCATCGACAGCAGGCGCCCGGCCTCGCGCAGGTGGCCGGTGGCCCGCATCACCTCGGCGCGCGACAGCACCACGCCGGCGCGCTGGCCGGGGTCCTCGAGGCGCGCCATCAGCGCCCAGCCGCGATCGCTGTCGGCGCGCGCGGCGCGGTACTGGAGCAGGTCCAGGTGCGCCGAGGTGCGCGATGCCAGCACCGTGGCGAGTTCGTTGACCGCGCCCATCGTGGCCAGCGCATCGACGGCGCGGCCCAGGAAGGGCAGGCCGTACGCAGGCCGTCCACGGTTGACCTCCAGTGTGCCGAGGTTGCCGTCGAGGCGCGCCACGGCGAGGGCATCGCCGGCGTCGTCGAAGTGCACCCGGGCAGCGCCCAGGTCGGCGATCGCCTGCGGATAGGCATCCTCCATGGCCCACGCCACGCCGCGGCCGCCGAGTGCGACCCCGCGCTCGGTCGGGTAGGGCCCGTCGCCGAGCAGTCGCAGGGCGCGGTCGTAGTCGCTGCGCGCCTCGCGTGGGCGGTCGAGCCGGATCAGCATCGCGGCGCGGGCG
>DATINB010000040.1:0-1806 GCA_035474775.1 Luteimonas sp. | reverse complement strand
CCCCCTGCGCCGCGTGGCGCTGTCGGCCGTGGGCTGGGCCGTCCTGGCCATGGGGTGCGGCAGCGGGCGGGACGCGCCGGTGCCGTCCGCAGCGGTGGCGCTCGATGGCGCCGTACGCAGCACCCGGGAGCCGGCCGGCCTGCAACGGGCTGCCGCCACCCGGCCGGGCGTGGCCGCCACCCGTCGCGAACGGCCGACCGGCGCGGTCGACCTGCCGGCCACGCTCGCGTGCGCCGGCACGGCGGCGCGCCCGGCGGCGCTCGAATGCCTGCAACAGCTGGATGCACTGGGCATGGGCAACGCCGACGTGCGCGATGCCTTCCTGAAGCGGCTGGCCCTCGAGCCGGACCCGCGCGCGCGCGCCGACATCCTCGCGCGGATGACGCCGGTGCCGCTGGCACGCGAGGACCTGGCGCCCCTGCTGCAGGCGCTGGATGCCGCGCGCACGGCGGGGGACCCGGTGCTGCGTGCGGCGGCCCTGCTGCAGATGGCGCAGTGGGACCGCGGCGACGGCGTCGCGGGGGCACTGCGCGACGGACTGCAGGATCCCGACCCGGACGTGGTGCGCGCCGCGGTCCGCGCCGCGCAGGCCAGCAACGTGCGCACCCAGGAGGTCAAGGACGCGCTGCTGGTGCTGGCGCACGACGCCGCGCCCGGCTCGGAGCTGCGCGGCGCCGCGGTCGACGCACTCGGCGACTTCAGCCTGGATCGCGGCGAGTACGCGCTGTATGGCGAGGCGGCGGGCACCTTGCCGGGGCGCGGGTCGCGTTGAGGGGACCGGCCAGGGCGCCGCGCCTGCGCGCCCCGCCGATCGCACCTGCGCGCCCCGCCGATCGCCCCTTCACGGCCCCCGCGGCACTGTCCGCCCTGTCGCAACCGGCACCGGAGTCGCCATGCCCCCCAACGAGATGACCCTTCGCGATGCTGCCCGCACCGAAGGCGCACGCCATACGGCGTCGATCCGGCTGCGCGCCGGGTCGGCGAGCGTCGAGGCCGACGCGGCGATCAGCACGCGTGGACTGCTCGCGGTCGGCGGGATGGTCTCGAGCATCCTGCTGTCGGTGGCGGTGCTGGTGCTGGTCTCCACCCGCAAGCTGCCCGACGGCACGTTGCCGCGCGGCCTCCGGCGCGGCTGAGGCCGCGGGTTCGCGCCCGCATGCGCAGGCCGTGCAGAGCCGTCGCGTTCCGGTCGGCTGTCAGTCCACCACGCGGCAGAACACCGCCTTGAGGTAGCGCGACTCCTGCACGTGCGCCATGAACGGATGGTCGGCGCCGGCGCCGGACACCTTGAGCACCTGGATGGTGCGGTTGGCGTAGAACGCCGCGCGCCGCAGCATGTCCAGGAACTGCTCCTCGCTGACCAGCCCGGTGCACGAGAACGTGGCCAGCAGGCCGCCGGGCTTCACCACCCCCAGCGCCAGCTTGTTCATGTCGAGGTACTTCTTGAGCGCCGGGATCACCTGCTCGCGGTCGCGGGTCATCTTGGCCGGGTCCAGCACCACCACGTCGTAGCGGTCACCGGCGTTGCCGGCATCGCGCAGCCACGGAAAGATGTCGGCCTGCACGAAGCGCGGGCGCACGTCGTTGAGCTTCGCATTGCCCTTGGCGATGGCCAGCACGTCGGCGTCGATGTCCACGCCCACCACCTCGGCCGCGCCACGCACCGCCGCGTAGATGCCGAAGCCGCCGGTGTTGCAGCACAGGTCGAGCACGCGCTTGCCGGTGCACAGCCGCGACAGCCATTCGCGGTTGTCTCGCTGGTCGGCGAAGAACCCGGTCTTGTGCGCGCCGGCCGGATCCGCGCGG
>DATINB010000039.1:0-1890 GCA_035474775.1 Luteimonas sp. | reverse complement strand
GGGCGCTTCTACTTCATCGAGATGAACACGCGCATCCAGGTCGAACACCCGGTCACCGAGATGATCACCGGCATCGACCTGGTGCGCGAGCAGCTGCTGATCGCGTCCGGCCGGCCGCTGTCGATCCGCCAGGACGACGTGGTGTTGAACGGCCACGCCATCGAATGCCGCATCAACGCCGAGGATCCCGACACCTTCATGCCCTCGCCGGGGCTGATCGCGCATTTCCACGCCCCGGGCGGGCCTGGCGTGCGGGTGGATTCGCACATCTACGAAGGCTATCGGGTGCCGGCGAACTACGACTCGATGATCGGCAAGCTGATCGTGCACGGTGCCGACCGCCAGCAGGCGATCTGCCGCATGCGCGTGGCACTGTCGGAAATGGTCGTCGACGGCATCCGCACCAACGTGGCCCTGCAGCAGCGGATCCTCGCCGACGGTGGTTTCCAGCAGGGCGGGCAGAACATCCACTATCTGGAGAAGCGGCTGGCCGAACGCCGCGACGCATCGTTGTCCATCGGCTGAGCCCGGACGGGAAGACCTGCGCATTCAGCTGCACCCCGTACCCCGGCGTACGCCGTGAGGCGCGGGTTTTTCGCGTCCCGGGCCCGGGTTTCGCACTCATCATCGATTAAGCTCGAGGATCATTCGCCGGCCCCCGCCTGCGCCATCGTGAGAGGAGAGCTCAATGCGTTTTCAGAAGAAGATCCTGCCTGCCGTGGTCGGCGGGATCCTGGTCGCCGGCGTGGCCGGCATTGCAACAGCCCAGCTGCGCAACGGCGCGGCCCCGGTCGAGTCCAGCACCGCCGCCGCGCGCCCCTGGGCCGCCGCGGGCGGCGACGTCGGCGTGCGATGGAATCGTGACCTGGCCGCCGATCTCGGCATCGCCATCCAGCCATCGGGCACGCGCGCGACGCGTGCCGCGGACGGCTCCGAGCGCTTCGCCTTGAAGCCGGGCAATGCGCTGCAGTTCCGCGTCGACGGCGGCTACCTGCGCGGCCTCCTGGGCGGCACGCTGCAGGCCGACGGCGGCTATGCGCTCGCACTCAAGGACGGGCGCATCGATCTGTCCGGGTTCCGGCTGCAGCCGCGCCGCGGCGCGGACGCGGCCGCGATCCAGTTCGACCTGCTCGATGCCAAGGGACAGGCATGGTTCTACGTCGACCGCGTCATGTCGGAAGTGTTCGACGCCGACTCCGCCCTGACCGTCAGCACCTCCGACATCCGCATCACCGACCAGCTCGCGAAGCGGCTCGGCAAGCCGTTCGTCGCCGGCTGGACGCTCGGCGAGATCCAGCTCGACCTTCCGGTGATCCGTCGCGGCGGCGGCAGCGCCGCACCGCTCGCCGCCACCATCAAGTGGCATGGCGATGCCGCCCCGAACGGCGAGATCTACCAGAACGACCTCTTCATGCAGTACACCTTGGCGGAATACACGCGCTGCCAGGGTTGCACCGGCGAGAACGGGAACGGAAAGGTCGCGATCACGCCCTCGTCGACGCTGCGCAACAACGTCAACGAAGGCAACATCGCGGCCACCGTGCCGGGTGACCCGCTCGGCACCAGCAGCGCGCGTTACACCGCCAGCATCCCGTGGCATCAGAAGTTCAGCGGCCAGTTCGCGCCGTACAACAACGACCAGCATCCGTACCTGATCTGGAACATGTACCGGCTTAACGCCGACGGCAGCATCGAGCAGATCGGGCGCTCCGGGGTCAAGCAGGCCTACCTGACCACCAATGGCGGTTGCATGGACGCCAACGACCACAATTCGCACGTGCTCGGTCGCGGTTGCAACGACACCTACTCGGTCAGCAACAACGACTACACGCAGGGCCTGTCGCCGCGTGCCGAAATCCTGCCGGCGACCGGGCAGTGGGCCCGTTGCGG
>DATINB010000038.1:0-6179 GCA_035474775.1 Luteimonas sp. | reverse complement strand
CTCGCCGTCCGGGCCGCCGAACTGCTCCAGCATCAAACTGGCGAGCTTGGCATTCGGCTCCGAAACCCGCACGGTGTACATCAGGCGCTTGTTGTGCATGCACATCGGCAGGTCACTCGCTGGGGAAGTCCCTCTCCCTACGCAAGCCGCGGGCCAACCATGCACGTGCGCGCGCCTGCGCAAAACAGGCCTTTTCGTTCATGGAAGCGCGGGTCCGCACCCGTTGACAGGACCTCCGGAATGCAGCCGGTGCGCCATTGCACGATGCGCATGCACCTCTCGTGCACATGGCCTGCATGTCGCGCTCACGTGCGGCGAGGGTGGATCGGTCAGCGCTCGCCCGCAGTACGATGCGAAGTTCTTGCAGCGGTTCGCAACAGCTTCGCAGCCACCGGCCGCCAGGTCCCGCGGCACGCACGCATCGATCCGTGCGTGCGGCCAGGCCGCCGCCCGCGGTCTCCACCCTTCAGGCGTTTCCGGATCCGCCCGGCACTTCGCGAACGAACGTCTTGCCGGCGGTCAGGCTGGGGTCGTTGCCTTCCTGGCTGCCGGCACTGTCCTGCCCGCTGGCGTACTCGTCGGACTTGGAGCCCTTGCGGTCGGCGACCCCGTGTCCGGGGTCGGAACTGCGTCCGTCGGGCTTGGGCTCGCTGCTGCTGTGGTCACGGGTGTCGGACATGGCGTGCTCCCTGGGCGTGGCGGCGCCGGCATGGCGCCACCCGTAGCCCGCGACCATGCCGTGACCGGCCTGACGGACGCGTGTGCGGCGCCGCCCCGCGCGGCGGCGGCGCATCGGCGGGCCCCGCCGGCGTGGTCAGCTGCGTCGCGCGGGTGCCCGGCCGGCGACGGGCGGCATTTCCGCCAGCAGCTTGTCCAGCGTGATCGGGTACTCGCGCACGCGCACCCCGGTGGCGTTGTGGATGGCATTGGCGATGGCGCCGGCGACGCCGCAGATGCCGAGTTCGCCGACGCCCTTGGCCTTCATCGGCGAGGACGCCGGGTCCGCCTCCTCCAGGAACACGACCTCCTGGTGCGGGATGTCGGCGTGCACCGGCACCTCGTAGCCGGCGAGGTCGTGGTTGACGAAGAACCCGAGGCCCTTGTCGACCGCCAGTTCCTCCATCAGCGCCGCACCGGCGCCCATGACCATGCCGCCGATCACCTGGCTGCGCGCCGACTTGGGGTTGAGGATGCGGCCGGCCGCGCACACGGCGAGCATCCGCCGGATGCGGACCTCGGCGGTGTGGATGTCCACGCCCACCTCGACGAAATGCGCCCCGAACGTGGACAGCTGCATCGTCTTCTCGAGGTCGCCGTATTCCATGGCGTCCTCGGCGACCAGTCCGGCCTCGCCCGCGGCCTGGGCCAGCGTCATCGACTTGCCGCCGCCGCTGACCTTGCCGTCGGCGAACGCAGCGGTTGCCGGGTCGATGCCCGCCGCCTGCGCGACGGCCTCGCGCAGCTTCACGCAGGCCGCGTAGACACCGGCGGTGGAGCTGTTGGCGCCCCACTGCCCGCCGGAGCCCGCGGACACCGGGAAGTTGGAATCGCCGAGGCGCACGTCGACCATCTCCAGCGGCACGCCCATCATCTCGGCCGCGGTCTGCGCGACGATGGTGTAGGTGCCGGTGCCGATGTCGGTCATGTCGGTTTCCACCGTGACCCGGCCGGTGTCGGCCAGGCGCACGCGCGCCGCCGACTTCATGCCCATGCTGTTGCGGAACGCCGACGCCACGCCCATACCGACCAGCCAGTTGCCGTCGCGCACGGATGCCGGCGTGGCCTTGCGCCGGTTCCAGCCGAAGCGTCGTGCACCCTGGCGCATGCATTCGACGAACTGCCGCTGCGAGAACGGACGCTCCGGCTTCTCCGGATCCACCTGGGTGTCGTTGCGGATGCGCAGCTCGACCGGATCGAGCCCCAACGCGTCGGCCAGCTCGTCCATGGCCACCTCGAGCGCCATCATGCCCGGCGCCTCGCCGGGCGCGCGCATGGCGTTGCCCTCCGGCAGGTCGAGCACGGCGAGGCGCAGCGCGGTCATGCGGTTGGCCCCGGCGTACAGCAGCTTGGTCTGCTGGGTGGCCACCTCCGGGCCGCCACTGGGCAGGTCGCCCGACCAGCTCTCGTGGCCGATGGCGGTGATGCGGCCGTCGCGCCCGGCTCCCAGCCGGATGCGCTGGATGGTGGCCGGCCGGTGCGTGGTGTTGTTGGCGATCTGCGGCCGCGACAGCGCGACCTTGACCGGGCGACCGGCGGCTTTCGCGCCCAGTGCCGCCAGCAGCGCGTCCGCACGCACGAACAGCTTGCCGCCGAAGCCGCCACCGATGTACGGCGACACCAGGCGCACGTCGCTCTTGGGGATCCCGAGTGTCTTCGCGACGTCGCCGACGCTCCAGTCGATCATCTGGTTGGATGTCCACAGCGTCAGCTTGCCGTCGTCCCACGCCGCGATCGACGCGTGCGGCTCCATCATCGCGTGCGACTGGTCGGGCGTGGTGTAGGTCTGGTCGACGGTGACCTCCGCGCGCGCGAACGCATCGTCGAAGTCACCGGTCCGGGTGTCCTTGTTGTCCTCGCCTTCGGGCATCTTCGCGGCGCCCCTGGCACGCGCGAGGTCGTACTCACCCTTGCCGCGTTCGTAGTCCACGCGCACCAGCTGCGCGGCGGCGCGTGCCTGCTCGAACGTGTCGGCCACCACCACCGCGATGGCCTGGTGGTAATGCTGGATCTCCGGCCCGCCGAGCAGCCGGGCGGTGTTGAACCTTCCCTTGCCCAGCTTGCCGGCGTTGCCCGCGGTCACTACGGCCAGCACGCCCGGCGCCTTGCGCGCGGCTTCGGTGTCGATGCTGCGGATACGGCCCTTGGCGATGCCGGCGGTGACCACGTGTCCGTAGGCCTGGTTGGGCGCGACGTCATGGCGCTCGTAGGCGTACGGCGCGGTGCCGGTCACCTTGAGCGGGCCGTCGATGCGGTCGGTGGGCTTGCCGATGACCTTGAGCTGGTCGATCGGATTGGTGGTGGCCGGGGTATCGAACTTCATGCCCTGTCTCCCGCGTCGACCAGCACCGCCGCGATGGTGCGTTCGACCAGCGGCAGCTTGAAGGCGTTGTCACGGGTCGGCCTGGCATCGCCGAGCAGGCGGTTGGCGACCGCCTGCGACCCGCGCTGCAGCTCGGCATCGGCCGCTTCCATGCGCCAGGGCTTGTGTGCGATCCCGCCCACTGCGATGCGGCCGCTGCCGTCGCGCTGGATGATGGCGGCGACCGAAACAAGCGCGAAGGCGTAGGACGCGCGGTCGCGTACCTTGCGGTAGACGTGCGTGCCACCCACCGGCTTCGGCAGGGTGACGGCGGTGATCAGCTCGCCCGCGGCGAGGGTGGTGTCGATGTGCGGCGTGTCGCCGGGCAGGCGGTGGAAGTCGGCGATCGGGATGCTGCGCTCGACGCCGTCGGCATTGACCGTCTCGACGGTGGCGTCCAGCGCGCGCATCGCCACCGACATGTCGCCGGGATGCGTGGCGATGCAGGCGTCGCTGCTGCCGACGACGGCCAGCTGGCGGCTGTAGCCTTCGAGCGCGGCGCATCCGCTGCCGGGCTGGCGCTTGTTACAGGGCTGGTTGGTGTCGTAGAAGTACGGGCACCGGGTGCGCTGCAGCAGGTTGCCGGCGGTGGTGGCCTTGTTGCGCAGCTGGCCGGAGGCACCGGACAGCAGCGCCCGCGACAGCACGGCGTAGTCGCGGCGTACGCGCCTGTCCGCCGCCAGGTCGGTGTTGCGCACCAATGCGCCGATGCGCAGCCCGCCCTCGGCGGTCTTCTCGATGGTATCGAGTTTCAGCGGGTTGACGTCGACCAGGTGCGCCGGCGTCTCGATCTCGAGCTTCATCAGGTCGAGCAGGTTGGTCCCGCCGGCGATGAAGCGCGCATCGGGCGTGCGCAGTGCGGCCGCGGCCGCCTGCTGTGGCGAGGTCGCGCGCTCGTACGAGAAAGCCCTCATGCACGCCGCCCCGCGACTTCGGTGATCGCATCGACGATGTTGGAGTACGCACCGCAGCGGCAGATGTTGCCGCTCATGCGCTCGCGCAGTTCCTCCGGCGTGGCCTTCTGCCGGCCATCCAGGTCGGCGCTCACGTGGCTCGGGATGCCGTCCTTGATCTCCTGCAGCACGGCCACCGCCGAGCAGATCTGCCCCGGCGTGCAATAGCCGCATTGATAGCCATCGTGCCGCACGAACGCGGCCTGCATCGGGTGGAGCTTGTCCGGCGTGCCGAGGCCTTCGATCGTGATGACGCGGTCGCCCGAATGCTGGACGGCAAGCGTAAGGCACGCATTGATCCGCACGCCATTCACCAGCACGGTGCAGGCGCCGCACTGACCGTGGTCGCAGCCCTTCTTGGTCCCGGTGAGCTTCAACTGCTCGCGCAGCGCATCGAGCAGGGTGGTCCGGGTATCCACCTCGATCTCGCGGCGCGTGCCGTTGACCTCCAGGCTCACCTTGGACAGGACAGGGTTCATCGGTGCCTCGCTCCGTGTGGTGGCGGCGAGCGCCGCGGTCGGCACCGCGGTGGCGGCGATCGAGGTGGCACCGGCGACCAGCACCTCGCGCCGGCTGAAGGTTGCGCCGTCTCTGGCTTGCATGAGGAACCCCTGCTGGCTGGATGGTCGGATTGTGCGCCCTGGCGGGCGGAGGCGACGGCCACGGTCCGGACCGGCACGCACCCGGCCCCGGCGCGAGGCCTGTCGTACCATATCCACGCGGTCCGCCTGGTGAAACCGAGGCATTGACGCGCGCGTGCGACTGCGTGCCGCCAGCCGCTGGACGGGGCCACAGCGCGCTCTGCCGACATCCGAACCGGAGCCCACTGCGTGACCGAACAGCGCCCCGACACCGACATCCTCATCCTCGGCGGCGGCCTCGCCGGCCTGACGCTGGCGCTGCAGCTCCGCGACCGCGAACCGGACCTGCGCGTCACCGTGCTCGAGCGGCGCGCGCACCCGGTCCGCGAATCGGCGCACAAGGTCGGCGAGTCGACGGTCGAGATCGGCGCGCACTACTTCGCCGAGGTGCTGGGCCTGCGCGAGCACCTGGAGACCGAACAGGTGCGCAAGTACGGCCTGCGCTACTTCTTCAGCGACGGCATGGCCAACGTCGAGGACTGCAGCGAGATGGGCGTGAGCCGCCTGCTGCCGACGCCGTCGTGGCAGCTCGACCGGGGCCGCTTCGAGAATTTCCTGGGCGACCGCGCCCGCGAACGCGGCGTCGACTTCCGCGACGGCGCGGTGGTGCGCCGCATCGACCTGTCCGACGACGACACCCCGCACCGGGTGGGCTTCAATGCAGATGGCCGCGCGCAGGTCCTGCACGCACGGTGGGTGGTGGATGCGGCTGGCCGCGCCGGACTGATCAAGCGCAAGCTGGGACTTGCCGAAGGGAACGACCATGACGCCAATGCGGTCTGGTGGCGCGTGGACGGGCATGTCGACCTCGACGCGTGGTCCGACGACACCGGCTGGCGCACGCGCTTCCAGCCCGCCGAGCGCTGGAAGTCCACCAACCACATGTGCGGGCCGGGCTACTGGTTCTGGCTCATCCCGTTGTCCAGCGGCGCGCATTCGCTGGGCATCGTCTGCGATGCGCGGATGCATCCGCTGGAGACCATGAACACCCACGCCAAGGCGATGGACTGGGTGCGTCGCCACCAGCCGCGGGCGGCCACGGCGCTCGAGAAGCCGGAGCACACGTTGCAGGACTTCCTGTTCCTGCGGCACTTCTCGCATGGCTGCAAGCAGGTCTATTCCAGCCAGCGCTGGGCGCTCACCGGCGAGGCCGGGCTGTTCCTTGACCCGTTCTACTCGCCGGGCAGCGATTTCATCGCGATCAGCAACACCTACGTCTGCGACCTGGTCCGCAAGGACTACGCCGGCGAAGCCATCGGGCCGTACGCCGAGATCTACCAGCAGCTGTATTTCTCGTTCTACGAGAACACGCTGTCGCTGTACCAGGACCAGTACCCGATCTTCGGCCACCCCCAGGTGATGCCGGTCAAGGTGCTGTGGGACTACGCGTACTACTGGTCGCTGCTGGCACCGCTGTTCTTCAGCAACCGCCAGTCCGACCTGGGCATGCTCTCGAAGCTGCGCCCGTACTTCACCGAGGGCCGCGCGCTCAACCTGGGCATGCAG
>DATINB010000037.1:0-3743 GCA_035474775.1 Luteimonas sp. | reverse complement strand
CGGCCCACTCCTCTCCCAGCTTCGGCCACCGCGCCGATGCCACGCCTGCGATCAACACCAGCACCAGCGCCACCAGCGTCACATGCCCCGCCTTTCTCAAGCTTCGCATGTCATCTCTCCCTGACAACCCATGAGTGGGTGGGGTCGACTCTGCGCTCGGCTTTCGTTGCAGATTGCGGCGGAGTTCAAGTTTTCCTGTAGGCGGTTTCCTACGTCGATGTCGAGGAGCACCGTCCCCACGATGGCCGCGTTCCGCAGCGCGTCAGCCACGGTCCGGGGATCCCCAGTCCGCGACACCGGACAGATCCCGGGGACGATGAAGCCTGCGGCGAGTGAGTGAACATCTTGCGCGCGCCGAGTCCCTCAGGGCCGTTTGCAAGACGTGTGGTTATAACCAGGCCTCGTCATCTGTATGCCCGGCGGGAACGTGCAACTTCAAATCTGGCTGCGGCTGAACAGACCTGGATAGTGATCCGACGCGTACCAGGACAAGAGACCCACCTGACACGCTGGCGCGTTCATCGACGCTGGATAGCAGATTGCAACTGGCTCCCAGCTGCGTGAAGGACCTGCCGCCGTTGCGCAGGTGAGCCGTCGGCGAGCGTGACAGCCGCTCACCCGGCGGGCATCACCATGACGATGGCATAGGTGGCGCCGACCTCGGTGCCTGGAGGAAGGTTGCAGCTCCAGTTGGCGGATGCCTCCGTCGGCGTCGGCTCCAGCTCGCTCCGCCGCCAGCTCACCTCGCTGTGCCCTCCAGCAGGCACGACGAAAGTTCTCGGGAAGTACGTGGGTTCGAAGAGCCCATTCATGCGGATACCGGAAACCAGGGTGCATGACATTTCGACGTCGCCGGCGGTGTTGTTGTTGAGGACCACCGCGTAGGTGTGCAGCGACTGCACCTCACCGAAATCCGACGCGATCGAGCAGCTCACGAAGGCGTTCGTCTGTCCTTCGTTCGCGATGGCCGTAGGACGCTTCCGCAGGTTGACTTCGTAGCTGGGCAGGGCGGCTTGACAGGAGCCGGCTCCATTCGTGGTCTGGAAGCTTTGATACGGCACTCCGCCCGCACGCACTTCCGCACCGGCTGCAGAAGCCACGACAGCCAGTCCCGCCAGCACGAACAGCTTCAGCATTGACGTTCCCGTCCGGTGGACGACCCCCACCGGGCCCCGGCAATCTAGCAGGTCGTCTCGATACCTGTGCGGTCGCTTCTCCCAGCTCTCGATCCATCTACATGCCTCATGCCGCTGGACTCTCGTAACTCCTTCGTGGGTGCCGCCGGCTCCCCCACATCGCGGGAAGAGTGCGCGGCCCGGCGCGTATCGCTGTCCTACACGCTGCAAAATGCAGATGCGTCAACTCGGGCGGAGAGGGACGGGCGGGTGGTCAGCGGATGCGCTCGCAGCGGCCGGAACTGGAAGCGACGCCACGGTTCGCGCCGGTGCGGCAGGCGTAGCATCCGTCGTGTCGCATGATGCGACACCCGGCGCAATGCCGGCTTTGGCAGCGTTACTCAGCCAGCAGGATGCACTTCGGGCACGCCCGACTGACCAGGGGCGGACCAAGCCAGCTGGCCCTCATGGGAGTCAGACGATGAGCCTGAAAATGATGTTCGCGACCGCTGCGCTTTTAATCGGCGCGCTTGTCGCACCGCCCGCCCCTGCACAGGCGCCGATCAAGGATGCGGTCATCAAGAGCACCTCGATCATGGTGTCCTGCGAGGTCTGGGGCAGCGGGGCGTTGTGCGAGATCGACGCGCCGGGCGCCGCGAGCTACTCGTGGAGCACGTCCGGTTACGTCACCGTGCCCTACCTGTGCCCGAGCAACGAGCCAATGTGCACGTTCGGGTGTCCACGCGTGGGACGTGGTTACGTGACGGGCTACGCCTACGATGCAGGTGGCGTACTGATCGGAAGTGCACGCCGTCAGGTGTGCTACAGCCCCTGACGGCCGCTGGTTGCCGTCGACACCACGACGAAGATCAGCAATGGCACTGTCAGCACGCACCGGCGGCGTCCTGACGTTAGATCAATCGGCAGGTTTGCGAAGAAGAATCCGCGACAAGAAAGCCCCGCCCTGAACGGGCGGGGCTTCCGACAATGGCCGGCCAGGACGCGGCCTGGAGAGCGCCACCCTGGCGACGA
This sequence comes from Luteimonas sp., assembly GCA_035474775.1. GTDB lineage: Bacteria > Pseudomonadota > Gammaproteobacteria > Xanthomonadales > Xanthomonadaceae > Luteimonas. The sequence goes on along the minus strand of DATINB010000037.1, from coordinate 1,596 downwards.
CGCCTGCCGCTGCGATGCGATGCGATGCTGGCCACTCCGGCGCAGGGCCTGACCCGATGTCCTCCCCGGGCATCAGGCTCCGTTGACCAATCTGTCCACCACGGGTCTGGGAGACACCGCATGCCGATTCGCACGCTGGCCCTCGTCCTTTTGCTTCCCCTCGCCACCCCTGCCCTGGGCTTCGAAGCACGGGCCAGTGGCCCGCAGCGGGCCGATCCCGAGGCGGACGCACCCGTCCAGCACCATGCCCCGGCACGCTCCGCCCCGCCGCTGTCGGCTGCCGCTTCCGTGGCGTCGCCCGCCATCGCGACCTGGAAACCGACGACGCCACAAGCCGAGGAGGCCACCAGGCAGCCGCGGATCGCCGCGGCACTCGCTGCGGCGGCGCGCTTCGACAGGGCGATCCTGGCCCGCGACGAGGTCGTCTTCGCCGCGACGTTTGCCGACGATGCCGTGGTGAACAATCCGTTCAACACGATCGCCACCAAGGCGATGGCCGTGGGCAATCTGCGGACGGGCCTGATCGACTACGCGTCCCTGGAACGGTCGATCGAGTACGCGGCCACGCGGGGCGCCCACGACGTGGTGCTGATGGGCGAGGAGACGCTCGAACCGGTCGGCAAGGCCAGGTTCGCGGGAAGGAAGGTGCGGCGCCGGACCACCGAGATCTGGTCGGACGAGAGCGGCGAATGGAAGCTGGCCATCAGGCAGGCGACGATCCACGTGGCCGAGTAGTCCGCACGCGCGGCCTCTGGCGCGTGGGCTAGAGTGCAGTCCCCGACGGCGAAGGCCGTGGATGCCCAGTCGCCTGACACTGCCATCGACGTACGCCGCCGATCGCACCATCCTGACGGTGCTGGTCGCGACGGCCGCGTGGCTTTCGCTGACGCTGGCGCGCGGCCCGGGCGAACTGGCGGCCATCTGGGTGGGCAACGGCATCCTGGCGGGGTGGCTGCTGTCCCGGCGCACCTCGGCGTGGCCGGGTTACGTCGCGTGCGCGTTCGTCGCCGAGCTGGTCGCGCGCATGCTGGCGGGCGACCCGCCGGCCTACTCGCTGGCGATCGGCGCCTGCAACATCCTCGAAGTGCTGGTGGTCGCCTGGCTGGTCCGCCGCCGCGTGCCCGATCTTCGCGATCCCCGGCAATGGACCGGGCTGGGCGGAATCGCCACCGCCGCGACGCTGCTGGCCTGCGTGCTCTCCGGCGCCGGCGCGGCCGCGCTGGCATGGGTGGTCAACGGCCAGGCGTTCGTGCAGGCCCTGGCCACCTGGTTCGCGGCGCATTTCGTCGGCATGGTGCTGGTGGCGACCACCACGCTGGTCGCGCTGCGCGGAAAGCGGCGTCTGCTTCCCCACCGCCGTAGGCCGTGGGGACTGGTGGCCACGCTGGCGCTGCTGGTGGTGGTTGCAGTCGGCGTGTTCTCGATCGACTATCCCGTGCTGTTCCTCACCTACCCGCCGCTCCTGCTGGCTGCGGTGCGCCATCGCTTCGCGGGCGTTGCGCTCGGCGTGATCGCGCTCGGCCTGATCGGGGCCACCGCCACCACGCTCGGCCATGGCCCGCTCTGGCTGGCCGCGGATTCCGGCAGCGCCGCCCG
>DATINB010000036.1:0-6667 GCA_035474775.1 Luteimonas sp. | reverse complement strand
CATCCATGTGTCCGTGCGCGACCCAGTCGGCGTCGAACATCGGCGACTTGTTGGGGATGCGGATGTACTCGACCAGCTGCGGCACGATCTCGTCGTCCCACTTGGCGTCGACGAAGCGGCGGACGCGCTCGGCGTCGAAGGTGTTGGCATCCATGGCGGCGGCTCGCGGGGGCGGGCCGATCATTCTACGCGGCGGCTGGATCGGACTTTCCTCACTCCGTCGCTGGCAATCGCCCGTCGCGCGGCCGTACCCCGTGACGATGGAGAGCCAGCAGGGCCGACCGGACACTGCAGGCGTCGGAGCCCCTCGGTTGCCGGCGGAATGGAATCCAGTCAATCCCAACGGAGAACCACCATGCAGTCGCTCAAATCCATCCTCGTCCCGGTCCTGCTGTCGCTGATGCTCGCCAGCCCGGCCTTCGCACAGGAAAAGGTCAACATCAACACCGCCGACGCCGCCACCATCGACCGCGTGCTGCTGAACATCGGCCCGTCCAAGGCCGAAGCCATCGTTGCGTACCGCAAGGCCAACGGCGCCTTCAAGAGCGCCGAGCAGCTGGCGACGGTCAAGGGCGTGGGGCTCAAGACCGTGGAGAAGAACCGCGACCGCATCGTGGTGGCCGGTGGCGCGGCAGCGCCCAAGGCGGCCAAGGCGCCCGCCAAGGTGGCACCCAGCAAGGGCAAGGGCCTGGCCCAGCGCTGAGACGATCGCCGGCGGTGGCGCAGGACGCGCCATCGCCTGTCGAGGCGCACGGATGCGCCACGGATCGGCATGGATGCCTGACAGGGACGTCGGCGCCGCCCCGACGCACAGGAGGTGCGGACGGGCGGCGCATTGGTGAAAGGCCCGGATACCCGGCACAGCGGTCGACTCCGTGTGCAGGAGGCGGCCAAGTCCACGGGCGCCACCCCCGTCGATGCATGGGTCCGGCGCGATCGCGCCTGTCGCTAGACTGCGCAGATGGCCGATTCCGATCCCTCGATCGTCATACCCGCCGCCGCCGCGCGCCGCGTGCCCTGGAAGAACGGTGCGGGGTGGACCAACGAAATCCACGTCGAGCCTGCAACGGCCGGCGATGCCGATGCCGGAGCGGTCGCCGCCGGCGACATCGGCTGGCTTTGGCGGCTGTCGGTCGCCGAGATCGACGAGGACGCCCGGTTCTCGGTGTTCCCGGGCGTGGAGCGTGCACTCGTGCTGCTGTCCGGCAATGGCTTGCGCCTGCGCTTCGACCACGGACCGTTGCACACCCTGCAGCCGCCGCACGGTCGCCTCCGGTTCGCCGGCGAGCAGCCGGTGCACGGTGAACTGGTCGACGGGCCGACCCGCGATTTCAACCTGATGTGGCGCCGCGAGCGTGTGGGGGTGCAGCTCTGGCATCGTCCATTGGTGGGCCCGATGGTGGTGTTCGTGGACCCGGGCAGCACCTGGGTGGTGTACCTGCTGGCGGGTGCCGCGCGCCTGGCACCTGCGCGGCCGCCCGCATCGCCGCATGCGGCGGCAACCGCGCTGGCGATGGGAGACACCGCGCTGCTGCGCGCGGACGGCGCGCGCACCCGCCACATGCTGGAGGGCGGTGGTGAGGCGCTGTTGATCCGCATCGATCCGCTGTGACGCGCGCCACGGCGGAACGCGCGCGCGGTTCTGGGCGCCGTCCCGTGCGCGGCGCTTGCCCGGGCGCCGCCAATGCCTGCCCGCCGTCACGCCGCCGCACCGCCTGCGCTGGCGGCCGCTCAGTACACGTCGCGCCGGTAGCGCCCGTCGTCCAGCAGCGCGTCCACCCGGGCATCCCCCAGGGCCTCGCGCAGCACCGCATCGACCCCGGGCGCCATGCCGTGCAGGCTGCCGCAGACGTAGATCACTGCCCCGTCGTCGAGCCACGCGGCCACGTCCTGCATGCGCGCGCGCAGGACGTCCTGCACGTAGCGGTGGACGCCGCCATCCCTCGAGAACGCGACGTCCAGTCGCTGCAGCGTGCCGCCGGCTTGCCAGGACTCGATCTCGCTGCGCAGATGGAAGTCGACGGCCGCGTGGCGTTCGCCGAACAGCAGCCAGTTGCGGCCGGCTCCCACCGCCGCGCGCGCCGCCAGGTGAGCGCGCAGCCCGGCGATGCCGGTGCCGTTGCCGACAAGGATCATCGGCCGCTCGGGCCCGGGCGGATGGAAGTTCGGGTTGGCACGCAGGCGCAGGTCGATGCAGGCGCCGGTTGCGGCGTGCGCGCACAGGTACCCGCTGCCGAGCCCGGGTGTTCCGTCGGCGGCAGCCATGCGGCGAACGAGCAGTTGCAGCGTGCCCTCGCCCGGGATGGAGGCGATCGAATACTCGCGATGCGGCAGCGGCTGCAGGTCCCGCGCGAGCGCCGCCGGATCCAGCCCGGCCGCCGCCCCCGCCGCCGGGAGCCGCGCGCGCAGCAGGCGTGCCTGCAGTGGTTCGCGGCTGTCGCCTGACGCCACGATGGCCTCGCCATCCTGGCCGGCCTCGGCCAGCCATGCGGCCACCGTGGCGTCGCTGTTGCGCGGCCCGACTTCGGCGATGTCACCGGCCTGCCAGTCGGCGGCCACGCCATCCGCCGGCTGCAAGGCCAGGTGGAACACCGCACCGCCCACGCTGCCCGGATTGAGCTCGCGCCGCGCCAGCAGCCGCCAGCGCTGGTACTGCGCGGGCGCCCAGTCGATGCTGGACCCGCCGGACAGGACGTCCAGGTGGTGCTGCCAGTGCCGCAGCGCGGCGGCGTCGCCGTTGTCGACCTCCACGGTGTCGAACAGCGGCTGTGCCCCGGCCTGGCGCAGCCAGTGCGCGAGCTGGTGCCCGAATCCGCAGAACGCCTCGTAATTGCGATCACCCAGGGCGAGCACGGCATAGCGCAGGGCCGGGAAGCGCTCCGCCGAGGCCATGGTCCGTCGGACGAAGGCAAGCGCCGTGTCCGGCGGGTCGCCTTCGCCGGTGGTGCTGGCGATGAACAGCGCCCGCGCGTACCGGTGCAACACGCTGGCATCGACATCCGACAGGGCCATCCGCTCGGCCGGCGTGCCACTGGCGCGCAGTGCCTGCAGCGTCAGCTCCGCCAGCGCGAGGGCGAATCCGGTCTGGCTGGCGTAGGCGACCAGGACGGCCTCCGCGCCACCGGGATCGTCCAGCGCGTCCTGGCCGGCGCGACTGCGATCGACGCGCCTCCGCCACGCCGGCAGGAGGCAGGCGATGGCGAAGCCCGCCGCCAGCACGCTGGCCCAGGCGATCCGGCCGGCCGTGGGCGCCCCGATCCACCAGGGGTCGTCATGCAACGCGAGCATCGCCAGCGCGGCGACCAGCAGCAGCGCGAGCACCAGCCGGTTGCCGAGGCGGCCGGGTTGGCCGACCCCGCTGGCCGTTGCGGACTCATGCACAGACAGCATCGAATGCAGTCGTGGTGCGGACGCGATGACGCCCCCCGCCGATGCTGTCGTCGTCGGCGTCGTCGACGAAGCGAGCTGCAAGTCCACGGGCCTGCGCGACGGCGTGGCCGGCCTCGCTGCCCATCACCAGCAAGGCCGTCGCCCAGGCATCCGCACCCATCGCGGTGGCGTCGACCACGGTGACGGCGCGTGTGCGGTGCGCGACCGGCGCGCCGGTGCGCGCATCCAGGGTGTGCGGGTAGCGCCGGCCGTCTGCATCGAAGCGGTGCCAGCCATCGCCGCTGGTGGCGGCGGCGCGGTCGTCCAGGCGCAGCACCACAACCGGTGCGAGGGCGTCGTCGGGCATCGCGTCCACCAGGACGCGCCATGCGCCGCCGTCCGGCTTGCGGCCATAACCGCGGACTTCCCCGCCCACGTCGACCAGCGCGGCCGCGATGCCCATGGCGCGCAGCCGCGCGACCACGGCATCGACGCCGTGGCCCTTGGCGATCGCCGAGAGGTCGAGTTGCAGGCCGCCCGGCTGCAGGACGCCACGCGATGCCGCATCCAGCACGACGCGCCGCCAGCCGACGCGCGACCGTGCCGACGCCAGCACTGCGGCCGAGGGCACGCGGCCCCCATCGCCGCGCGCACCGAACCCCCACGCCTCCACCAACGGGGCGATGGTCGGGTCGAATGCGCCGTCGCTGGCCTCGGCGACCGCCAGTGCCTGCTGCAGCACCGTGAAGCAGGCCTCCGGAAGCACCCGCCAGCTGCCTGCGGCGGCGCGGCCGTATCGCGACACGTCGGACCGGGGGTCCCAGTCGCTCATCTCCGCCACCACCGCATCCAGCTCCGCCTGTACGGCGGCGTGCAGCGCATGCAACGCCGCGCCCGCGGCGAGCAGGTCCACGCGCCAACGCGTGCCCATCGTCTCGCCGTAGAGGGTATGCACCGGCGCCGGCCGCGCCGGGCCGTTCACGGGCGCCGGCGCAGCGGCCTGAGCGGACGAGGGCACGGGCGCGCCCCCGGCGGCGTGCCCCGCATCGGCGGGCGTGGGAAGGCCGGGCTGCACGTTACTGCGGCAGCACTTCCAGCGTCGCCACGTAGGCAAGCCGGCGCTTGCTGGCCTGCGTCGCGCTCGGCTTGTCGTCCTGCAACGTGGCCTCGAGCCAGTACATGCCGGCCTCCGGCCAGGTGATCGAGAACCGGCCGTCGGCGTCGGTGGTGATCCTGGCTTCGTCCTGCGCGTTGCGGTAGCGCGTGCCGCCGCGGATGATCTCGAGCTCCAGCGCCGCGGCCGGCTTGCCGTCGGCCAGCATGCGGAAGGTCGCGGGTTCGCCGGCGACCAGGTCGGTGGGGTGGGTCACCGGCACCAGCTCCAGGCCACGGCCGGACGGCTTGAGCGCGGTGTCGTTGGGCGCGCCGTTGGTGACGAAGGTCTCCACGCGATTGACCGACTGCGTCACCGACAGCTTGTCGGCGCCGGCCGGCACTTCGGTTGCGAACGTGGCCGCATTACCGCGCCAGCGCTTGGGCTTGCCGGCTTCCTCCCAGCTCGCGTTGAGGCCGTCGTTCACGATGGCGATGCGCCACGTGCCCTGCTGCACCAGCTCCACGTCGAACACGCTGCGGTACTTGCCGGTGGCCGGGTTCTGCGCCTTGCCGGCGCTGCCATCGGGGGCGGTGATGGCCAGGTTGTCCAGCCGCAGCGGCACGTGGTTGAAATAGAACAGGTCGTTGGACACCGCCGCATCCACGGTGATCCAGGGCGATTCGCCGGCGATCACCGTCTGCGACGGCTGCAGCCACATCTTGTGCGCGGAGGCCGACAGCGGCAGCAGCGCGCCGATGGCGAAGGCGAGGCTCAGGGTGTGCTTCATGGGTGTCGCTCCAGCGAAACGGGAAAGGGGATGGATCACGGCTTGACCGCCAGCGCCACCGCGCCGAGTTCGGTCTTGCCCTGCGCACGCACGGTCTGCGGCGCCTTGGCCGGCCAGTCGAACGGCAGCTTGAGCAGCTCGCGGCCGCCGACCTCGCGTGCGGCCTCGACCACCAGCGTGTAGCGGCCCGGTGCCAGCGCACGCAGTTCCGGGTTGCGCGCGTCGAAGCGCAGCGCGTGCTTGCCGGCCGGGCGGGTCGGGCCGGTCACGCCGTCCACCGGCACGTCCAGCGTGCGCCCGCTGCGCCGCCACCACTGGCGCAGGTCGGGCAGCCACTTGGTGCCGTGGCCCTCGTTGGTGTCCTTGTTCTGGTACCAGACCGCCAGGTTGGCGACCGCCTTCTGGTCGACGCCTTCCACGAATACCGCGACGTAGGGCCGGTGGTATTCGGCGACCTTGAGCGTCGGGATCTCGATATCGAGCTGCAGCTCGGCCGCATGTGCCGGGAACGCCAGCAGGCTGCCGAGGACGATGGTGAGTTTCATGCGCATGGGAAGACCGCCGTCAGTGGATGAAGAGCAGGGCGAGCAGCACCGGCACCACCACGCCCAGCCCGACCCAGGGCCAGGTGGACGGGCGTTGCCGTGCATGCATCTGCAGGAGGAACAGTCCGGTCACGGTGAACACCACGCAGGCGCCGGCGAAGATGTCGATGAACCCGCCCCACGCGGGGCCGGCATTGCGGCCCTTGTGCAGGTCGTTGAAGTAGGAGATCCAGCCGCGGTCGGTGCGCTCGTACTCGACCTCGCCGGTGGCGCGGTCGATGCTGAGCCAGCCGTCGCGGCCGGGACCCGGCAGCGACAGGTAGACCTCGTCGGCCGACCATTCCGCGGCGCGCGTGCCGATGCGCTCGCCGAGTTCGGAGGCCAGCCACGCGGCGACCGGCGGCGGCAGTGGCGCATCGCCATCGGCCGGCGTGTCCAGCGCGCTGCGCTGCGTGACCGGCAGCGTCAACGTACGCGCCGCCACCTGCGGGTCGCCCTCGATCTTGGCGGCATGGTTCAGGGTGATGCCGGTGACCGCGAACAGCAGCATGCCGACCAGGCACACCGCGGAGCTGATCCAGTGCCACTGGTGCAACGTCCGCAGCCAGAAGCCGCGACGCTGCTGCGTACTGGCGATGTCGGCTGGCGGGCGCGGCTGGGGCAAGGGAAGGTCCAGTGAAGGGATGCAGGGACGGGCATCGAAAACGCGGGCCAGTCTAGACTACCGATGAGAACCGCTCTCATCGGCGATCCCGCTCAGGTCGTAGCCCAGCGCCGCAGCAGGTTGTGGTAGACGCCGGTCAGGCGCACGAGTGCAGGGTGGTCCGGCGTTGCCTGCGTCAACTGGCGGATCGAGACGTCGAGGTCGAA
>DATINB010000035.1:0-2574 GCA_035474775.1 Luteimonas sp. | reverse complement strand
GATGGCGCACCAGTTGCTCCAGGAATTCGATATTGGATTTCGGTCCCACGATCTCGCACTGAGACAGCGCCTCGCGCAGGCGGGCGAGGGCGGCGGGCCGGTCCTGGTCCCAGACGATCAGCTTGGCGATCATCGGGTCGTAGAAGATGCTGACCACGTCGCCTTCCACCACGCCGGCGTCGATGCGCACCGCCGGCGAGGCCGGTGGCAGGCGCAGGCGGCGCAGCCGGCCGGAACCGGGCAGGAAGCCGGCGTCGGGATCCTCCGCGTACAGGCGCACTTCGATGGCATGGCCGTGCTGCACCACGTCGGCCTGGGCCAGCGGCAAGGGCTCCCCCGCGGCCACGCGCAGTTGCCATTCCACCAGGTCGAGGCCGGTGACCATCTCGGTGACCGGATGCTCGACCTGCAGGCGGGTGTTGATCTCCATGAAGTAGAACGCCCCGTCCGGCGCGACGATGAACTCGACGGTGCCGGCATTGGCGTACTCGATCGCGCGCGCCGCCTGCACCGCGGCGTCGCCCATCGCCTGGCGCAGCGCCGGGGTCAGGAACGGCGACGGCGACTCCTCCAGCACCTTCTGGTAGCGGCGCTGCGCCGAGCACTCGCGCTCGTTGAGATGGATGGCGTTGCCATGCGCATCGCCGAACACCTGGATCTCGATGTGCCGCGGCGATGCGATGTAGCGCTCCAGCAGCACGCGGTCGCGACCGAAGGCGTTGCGCGCCTCGCGCTGGCAGCTCTCGAGCGCCGGCAGGAACCCGGCATCGTCGTGCACCACGCGCATGCCCTTGCCACCGCCGCCGTGCGCGGCCTTGATCATCAGCGGAAAGCCGATGCGGCGCGCTTCCGCGGCCAGCAGGGCGGGGTCCTGTGCGTCGCCGGTGTAGCCCGGCACCACCGGCACGCCGGCGGCCTGCATCAGGTCCTTGGCGCCGGCCTTGCTGCCCATCCGCCGCATCGATGCGGCTCTGGGTCCGATGAAGGCGATGCCCGCGGCCTCCACCGCGTCCGCGAAGTCGGCATTCTCGGAAAGGAATCCGTAGCCGGGGTGGATCGCCCGGGCGCCGCTGCGACGTGCCACCTCGATGATCGCGTCGCCGCGCAGGTAGCTGTCCTGCGGGCGCGGGCCGCCGATGGGATACGCGGCATCCGCCAGGCGCACGTGCTGGGCATCGGCGTCGGCCTCGGAAAACACCGCCACCGTGCGGATGCCGAGGCGGCGCGCGGTGCGGATGATCCGGCAGGCGATCTCGCCACGGTTGGCGATGAGGATGCAGTCGAACGGCGCGCCCGTCGGTCGCTGGGTCATGGCGTGAGACTCCAGGCCGGCGCGCGCTTGTCCAGGAAGGCGCCGAGGCCCTCCTGGCCTTCGGCCGAAACCCGCAGGCGGGCGATCAGGGTCGCGTTGTCGGCATCGAGCGCATCGCGCGCGCCGCCCTCGGCCACCCGCCGCACCAGCGCCTTGGCGGTGGCGGCGGCCAGCGGCGCGGCCTTGCGCAGCAATGCCAGCTGGCGGTCCATCGCGGCGTCGAGCGCGTCGGCGTCGCTCACCACCTCGTGCAGCAGGCCGATGCGCAGCGCCTCGGCGGCGTCGAACTGCTCGGCAGTGGTGAACCAGCGCCGCGCCTGGCGTTCGCCGATCGCACGGATCACGTACGGCGAGATCACCGCCGGCAGCAGGCCCAGGCGGCTCTCGGTCAGCCCGAAGCGGGCGGCGGCGACGCCGATCGCGATGTCGCAGCAGGCCACCAGTCCCACGCCGCCGCCGAACGCCGGGCCGTGGACGCGGGCGAGGGTGGGTTTCGGCAGTTCGTCGAGCGTGCGCATCAGCCGCGCCAGCGCCAGTGCGTCGTCGCGGTTGGCGGCTTCGTCGGCGGCCGCCATGGCGCGCATCCAGTTGAGGTCGGCGCCGGCCGAGAACGAGACGCCGGCGGCTTCCAGCACCACCACCCGGACGTCCGGGTCGGCGCCGAGCGCGTCGAGACCCGCGGTGAGGTCGCGCACCAGCCCGGCATCGAACGCGTTGTGCACCGCCGGGCGTTCCAGGCGCAGGCGCGCCACGCCGGCGTGGGTGTCGAGGGTCAGGTTTTCGGGCATGGCGGGGCCGGGTCTGGGGGCGTCCGCATGATAGCGGGCGCATTGGGGCCGTTCCGTCCTGGCCTGGGTGCGGCGCAGCCGGCGGGCGCGCGTCGTGGCTTCTGGGCGGGTTTGCTGGGCGTGGACTTGCGTGGGTCGGTGGTGGGCAGGCCGTGGCTTGCTAGTTGCGTGCCTTCGGTGAAGCGCGCCTGAGCCGCGGCTTCGGGTGGGACGCGCTTCCCTGTGGGGGGTCTGCAGCCCGGCTCGGTCGGCATCCATGGCCGACTCGCCTGGCGCGCACGTCCATGTGCGCTGGCTGCGGATCCTCCCGGCAGGAAAGCGGTCGGTGCGCTTCGGGTTGCGTGCTCTCGGGTGGATTGGGCTCAAGCCGCGGCTTCGGGTTGCGTGCTCTCGGGTGGATTGGGCTCAAGCCGCGGTTTCGGGTGGGACGCGCCTCCCTGCGGGGGGTCTGCAGCCCGGCTCGGTCGGCCATCC